>JBFEJM010000081.1:0-8396 GCA_041553175.1 Gammaproteobacteria bacterium
GGCCTTTTCGCCGTCTGCATGTCACAACTCAACATGAATGGCGGTTCCCATAATGGCGGCATCGTCCTGCCACCAGTCAGCCCGCACTGGACTGCACACAAGTAATGCCATGAACAGCCACCAGTGCCAGCAGCATCGCCGGGCGCCTTCCTTTGGCCTGCGTGTCATTACTGGCACAACTCCATGTCAGTACCAGATCGACAGATAAAATTGCATGACATCCGCCGAGAACTCATAGAACGGTTCGTCACCGGCCGCAACACCTTCCACCGTCAGGTCGCGGAAATCGTCATAAGTAAACATAATGTGGTCGTAAGACAGATTCACGGTACCGCGCTCGATCAGTCCCCAGTCACGTACAAATTCGTAAGTTGCGCCGAAGCCGATGGTGTGAGCATTAAAAGTACTCAGCTCCTTGTCGCGCGCACGGAAGTTTGTCTCTTCCGATCGATTGAACATGTCGCTGTAGAAATCGGCCTTGGACTGAGTGTAGTAGCGATACTTGGCTTTGAAGATCCAGCGATCTTTCCAGGGGTGGGTATAACCCAACTCGGCAGTATGCGCCTCGATGCCCCACGTATCCTCGAAGTATCGATACTCGCCATGCAGCGCGGCCCGATAGGGCAGATAGTATTTCGTGCGCAATGCGACGGCATTGCTGGTACGTGTGTTGGGGTACAACTCGGGCTCGTAGCTGTAGCCCTTGGGAACGGTCGAGTCACTGAAACGAACCTGACGATAGGGGTTGTTCAGATAGCCTTCATCGGTAATGGCTTCGTAGCCGAAGTCGAGGATCCAATTCTTGGTCAGAATCTGTGAGAGCCCGACACGATAGTGCTGACGATCCACTTCTTCAGAGAATGTAGGGTCACCGTTCTGTCCGACCTCATCCCAACCCAGCGAATAGCCCATGGAAACGGTCGTGAGATCGCCAAACATCCCCTGACTTATGTTGAAGTGAGCGGAATTGGCATGGTAATCGTTCTCGTCGCTGACTGTATAACCACCACTCATGATGGTCTTGTCATGCAGATACTGAACACCTACGGATGATTCGGTGCGTTCTTCCGTATATTCACTGGCGGTGGTGACAACGTCGATAGAGGCGCTGGTCACCGAGTCGATATAGTAATTACCCGAAACCGCAAAGCTCGATCCGATCTGCTTGAGCACCAGTACCGATGGCCCGTCGATTTTCACACCGCCGCCATCATAAGAGTGATACAACGCATCTGCGCGATCTTCGGGAAGGATCGCACCAAATACCGGCACCGAAATCAGCGCGATTCCGATCGCAATCAGCGCGGTCGGAAATCGCATCACCGCAACAGGTTTGCGCTCAGTTACAACCACACCCGCCTCCCTGGCCTCCCTCAGCACCGCGCGCACCCTCGCGCGCCTGATACACATGGTGAATGTACGATGCCGACACGGGGTCCTGATCGAAACTCATGATCGGGTCAGCAAGATGGGTACGCTCGTAGGGCTTGACCCAAGGCTCGATGTCGGCACAGCCGCTCAGCCAAAGCACCAGCAGGGACGACGTCGCAATTCGCAAGGTCATAGTCATTCCTTGAGCAATGCCCGAATCTGTTCCTGGTACTGATCTTCGTACCCGGGTTTGTAGCCACGATGCAGGTAGCGGATGTTGCCATCGCGGTCGAGCAGTACGGTGCTGGGCATGGCGGACACATCGTACAAACGGCTTACCTCATTTCGGGTATCGAACAGCACGGGGAAACTTACTGAAATATCCTCCAGCAACTTCTGGGCCTTGCTCGAGTCCTCTTCGATGTTAACGCCGAGGATGGTGAAACCGAGTGGTTGATAACGGGCATAGAGCTCTTCCAGCAGCGGCATTTCCTGCCGGCAGGGTCCGCACCAGGAGGCCCAGAAATTGATCATCACCACCTCACCACGCAGCTCGCTGAGTTTGAGGTTGCTGCCGCTGTCACTCTTAAGCGTGAAATCGGGCGCCGCTCCCTGACCGATCTCTGCCGTGGCTGTTCCACTGACCAGATAGGCGATCAGCGCCAAAGCAGCGTAGTTGAACGGAGAAAGGAATCCGCGTCGGTTCATCAGTAATCTCCTCAGAAGAACACCGTGAGACCCCCATGGGCCTCCAGGTTGTGGGTCGTCTTTTCCGCGCCCAGCAGGTCGCTATCGAAAACGTGATCACGCACATCGATATGCAGGGCAATGAAATCTGTCACCAGGAACCGGTAACCGGCTCCGTAGTTGATGGTAAAGCGACTGTCACCTGCAAAATCCGTGCTGCCGACGCCGCCGATAATATAAAGCGCGGTATTGAACGCCCACTTGCTGCCGATAAAGGCTTCTCCCGGAAACAGGTTGTAGCCCACTGACAGGTTGTAGTACTGGTACTTCCGTTGATCCGAAGTCAGCAATTGTGCCGCGCCGCTAAGTAACTCGTAACTGGTCTTTTCTGTATCGGTCTGTCCGTAGGCCCCCTCAAGGAAGAAATCCTCGGTAATGTGATAGGCCGCACGAATGCCGAAAACCGGATTGCTGCCGAAATCCTCGACGCTCATGATCCCGGCAAACGCACCGATCTCGAAATCCTCGGTGTCGATGTCGGCTTCGGTATAGACGCGCCGATCCAATTCAGGCTGGATGACCTGCTCCTGCGGCTCCTCGGCAGCCAAGACCGGCATAGCCATGGCAATCAGCAGCCCCAGCATCGGGCTCAGAAGAAGACTGCGAATCCTGCTTTCCATTCCTGAATTTCCTCATTGTCACTGCGGCTGGTGAAAATCACATAACTCTTGTACTCGGCCCGCAATACAAAGCGGCGGGTCAGATAGGCCCGCACACCGACACCCACATGCCCCAGCTGGTCAGTACGGTCCTCGGCCTGGATCAAGGTCACGCGGGGATTGATGTCGATGACGCCTGTCCCCAAGGTGAAGTACGGCGAAATCCTCCAGGCCGGAAAAGGCTGCGCCACCAGATTGACGTTCGCCATCAAACTATCGGAGAAACTGCCCAGGATCTGTGATCCCGAAACTTCGACCGACATGTTCTCGCTGAAGGCATAGCCGGTGTAAAAGGTGAGCACATTGGCGCCACTGAAATCCCCGCCCAGCACCCCCATTTCCCAGCGCCGTTTGGAGAAATCACCCATGCCCGGTTCATCGATCTGAATCGGCTCACCGGCCAGCGTGAGGGTATGCGACAACTGCTCGCGGCTGACCCAGCCTTCCTGTCCGCCTGTACCGCGGACCTTGAACCAGTCGGTTCTTTGTTTCCGGACTTCGATACGTTCCCCCCGATCAATCACGTGGAAAATCGGATAACCGCGCCCAGGCCCGGTATGCAGCTCGATGTAGGGATCGGTAATGGTCACTTCGAAGTAGCCATCCTTGCCGAAGCTGAAAAAGCCGTCCTTGGCCGCCACAACGGCAGCACTCTGAAGGCATAGCGCAAGTACGACGAATCTCCATATCCACATGGCAATCAGCTTCAGATGCATGGTGTGTTGTTGGGGAACGCGTCCGTGGTCTGTCTGGAGGGTCAGCTGTTCAGTGCAGACCCGACTCTGCCAGCGGTTGCGGGGGAAACTCCGGCATTTCGCTTCCCTTCACACTGCGCCGGATACGCGCGGACTGTCGTTATACCTTTTCCTTCCATGCAGGTCGATGTTTAAGGTATATCGAACGGATTGTTATAATATTGAGCCCCAATATCCAGCCACTCCGCAATCAGCCGAAGTTCATCAGGCGTCAAACGTCCGGCGTGAGTCCCGCCAGCGTCAAATCGGCTGAAGAAACGCGTGCTCGCGTTGGCGCCGGTTACTGACATACTGGGCGTCACCGTCACCGTCACCATGATCGGAATGGGATTGCCCATTCCGTCCAGGATGAGGTTGCCGTCCGCGTCCGTCTCGTACAACGGGTTGCCCATGCCATCGGTGGCCTGCACCAGGATATCCTGCAGAGCACCCATGTTGATTTCCTGCTCGTTATCATTAAACAGCAATTCACGATAGGATTTAAAATGCGCTGCTTGATCCGGCGAAGGTCCATCAGTCAGATCCAGATGAGCGTAGTTGACCGGCGGCTGCAGATTGCCCATTGCATCAGTCGGTGAGTGACAGGTGGTACAGGTATCCGGACCTCGATCGACGCTCCAGAGCGGATGGATGTGGGTTTCGTAATTAATGATGATGCGGCAAAGATAGGTCCAGGGTTGACAGGCACCCGACGCTGGCGACGCTGTGGTCAGATTCGCATAGAGATAACTGAAAGGGCTATCCGGTGCCCGGTTGGCCGCTGTAGGAGCAGGATCGGTCCAGACGTCGGTATAGATCACATCCATACTGGGCATCAATGCAGTCGGATCGATCCGGGTGCGGGTTTCTGCCATGGTCTCACCGGCGTCGGCGAAGAACAATGCCAGCGTATTCGGGAAGGGCTGCCCCGTCGCGGGCGCACCCGGATTCACCGAGGGCGTTCCATCCCGGCGGCCGTGCGGCACACCAGAGGCGTGATTGTGGCAGCCGTTGCAGGTGACAACCTCGCCCGGCTGCACCTGTAGCCAATTCTGGTGTCGAGCACTGATACGTCGCCCGTTTTCGTCCAGGATACTGATCGCCAGGGGCACATTGGCAGGTACTTTGATCTTTACAGAACCGTCCGGTTCAATCGGAGCATACCCCAAAATCTCGCGCATCAACTGACCGGCACTACGACCAAAGGCCGTACCAGGTACCTGCTTGGTATCGTTGTCTGGGATACCGACGCCCTTTATGACACGTAGGAAACGGGCTGGACGCTGGTCAGCACTGGTGGTAATTCCGGGATCCGCCAGCGCGGCGATACCACCAGGAGCAGTATCGGCACCATCGACATCGTAAACACTGCGAATATGCAGCACACCGACGTTGTCTGCCGCATCGCTGGCATCCAACTGCTCCAACGGACGGGTAACCGGATCAACGAAGGGGCGATCCGACAGTATTCCGGGATAACGCCGCGGCTGCGCAGCCACGATATCCGTGTAGGCTATGCCCTCCACGGGGCGGACAACCGGGACCTGCGTGTTCAGATCCATATCATAGATAAAAATGCCGTACAGGGGTGGCGCTGGCTGGGGATTCGGTGCAGCCAGACGATCAGCTGTGCAGGGCACAATTATATTGTTCTCCAGCAGACGGCATTCGTTCCACGACACCAACGCGCGGTTGGTACCGTCCCAGAGAGGGAACACGCTGCCAAAGCGGCCACCGGGTGACGGTGCGGTATCCGTGCGTACCTGATTCGAGGTCGCCGATGTCTGCGCCGGGCCGCTCAAGCTGCCACGATTCAGATAGGTGGGCTGAGTGTTGTCGACGTAGTTATCAGTATCGATAAAGACAATGTCACCGCCCAGATCGGTACCTGTCACCGGCTTCAGCAAAACCATAAGCCGGCCATCCGGCATCGGCTTGGGCTGAAAGAACTGCACGTTCGATCCATTGGTGCCGGTTGCATGGCTATGCGCACCATACAGAAGTTGCAGATCGGTACCATCCGGATTGATTGTGTAAAGGTTGATATCGTTGCGACTGCCCATATTGTCCCAACGACTGAAAACAATGCGGCCATCACTTAATGCGACAGGATCGAAATCGTGGCTGTGGTTGAATGACAGCTGCCGCAGGCCACTGCCATCGCTGTCCATGATATGCAGCACCATGGCATGCTCACCGCGATCCTCTTCAAGATGCGTGTATTGCTGCGGTTTCCCTTCATCAAGCACGAGCGCACGGAACTTTTGTTGGCGCGTGGAACTGAAAATTATACGGCCATCTGTCAGATAGTGTGGCGTGGAATCCTGTCCGGCCTCTGCGGTGAGATTCGAGGAAATGACGCGATAAAGATCATCCGTCGCGATATCATATTCCCAGATATTCCAGGTGGGTTGGTCCTCAGGTGCCGCACCCGGAATATCCGGGGCACGCATCGAGAACAGAATTTTGGTGCCGTCGTAAGACATCTCGACATCGCGAACATCGCCGAGGCCACCGGTAAAGCGACCGGTGATATTGCGCTCAGTCGCGCTGGGCGAAGCAAGATTACGGTAGAAGAGATCCCCACCAGGATTAAAGGTCAGCGGATCCAAGGCATTAGCCTGGGCAAGTGCTGCTACCGGTCGTTTCACGTAAGCGATGCCGAAATCCTGCACAACCGGATCAGGATCTTGACCCTGCTCACTCACGCAACCTATCAGCAGCACCGCGAAACCAAGCGTAACTACTTTTAATAGAAGCGACCCGCGACGTTTAGACAAGTTGAACCCCCTCCACCCAGAATGGACGCGCAAGATGCCCGTCCCGACTTCATCGGCATCCGGCCAACCGTCTTGATCCTCCCCTTGCGCACATCGATTTAACCGATGTGCATACGTCACACATCGAAGCATCGATCCAACACGTGCCTATTATCCGCCACAGGTGCCGCTCCAAACTGCGTGACCAATCACAAAACCATTCTCGAATTTCGGGAAAATCTTAGACATGAGAAGTCGGCGGGTCGAAGGTGTCAATTAATTGCCGACTCGGTCGATACAACTGCGACATGTCAAAGGAGGGACGTGCACGCTCGACATTATAAATAAGGGCATACACATGAAATGTGACGAGTTTCAGATAGTTAAACGATTAAACCGCGCATTCCAAGTCGTAGGCGCCAATGATGCTATCGACGCAGGGGGCGTTAGCATGACCAAGACTCCAGTCCGTTCCTTCACCTTGAGTATTGCCGTCGTTATCGCGCTCGGCGGCCTCTCACCCCAGTCCACTCTGGCAGGCGATCTCGAGCGCCGACAAGCCAAACGCTTGCATGACCGCATTGCAGGAGTGCCGCCGTCCGACAGTGTATTGAATGCTATGGAAGCGGACATTGTCGCCAGTGATCCCGAAGCAGCAGCGTTCAGGGCGATGGATCACAGCGCCTTTTACAACGTCACCCTGAAGAACTTCGCTGCGCCCTGGACGAACCGTGATCAATCCGTGTTCGTCCCCCTGAATGACTACACGGCAACTGTCATCGGCATGGTCAGAGACAGCGTGCCATTCAATACAGTTCTGTCTGCGGATCTGGTTTATGTCGGTGCTGGTGGACTTGGGCTTCCCGCCTATTCCATGAGCAACAACAATCACTATGTGGCCTTGGAAAATCAGGGACTGGATCTGAAGACAGCACTGGTTCCCGCTCAGCAATCCGTTGTCGGTTCGCTCCCGGCCGCTGCGACTGCCGGAGTCATGACCACACGCGCTGCATCTGAAGCATTCTTTGTCGCCGGCACCAATCGTGCGATGTTCCGCTTTACGCTAATGAATCACCTGTGCAACGACCTGGAACAGGTGAAAGACACCACCCGCGCACCGGACCGTATCCGGCAGGATGTCAGCCGCAGCCCGGGTGGCGACAGCCGTATTTTCCTAAATTCCTGCATTGGCTGTCACAGCGGCATGGACCCGCTGGCACAGGCATTTGCATATTACAATTTCGATGAGACACAGGGACGGCTTGTCTACAACGATGTTGGCATGACCGACCCGCAAACGGGTACCCGCGTACAGGCCAAATATCACATCAATGCGGAAACCTTCCCCTACGGATTCGTGACTCCCGACGATCGTTGGGACAACTACTGGCGGGTAGGCCAAAACGCCCTCCTGGGCTGGGACGGCGGTCGACCGGGCAGCGGTAATGGAGCGAAATCGCTGGGTGAGGAACTGGCAAACAGTTACGCCTTTGCCGAATGCCAGGTGAAAAAAGTATTCGAGAACGTATGCCTGCGACCACCCGGCAACGCCACGGATCGCAACCGAGTCGCGACCATAACCTCTTCCTTTATTTCCAGCAACTACGACATGAAACAGGTGTTCGCTGACACTGCAGTGTATTGCATGGGCGATTGACACTGCTACTGAATATCGCGCGCAACCTGAAGCGTTACTGGAGAACAAATATGAATCAACCAACCAATTTCTCGCGGAAATCGCCTGCTCGCCTGTTGAATGCATGGCGTCATGTCGTGGCTGTACTCTTGATCGGTGCAGGCCTATCTGGCTGTGGTGGCGGTGAGTCTACAGTCGAAAACCCTAATATATCGACCAATTCGGTTGCGACGATTTACACTGGTCCGGCACCCGCCACAGCCGATGTTCAGTCATTTCGAATCAACGTCTGGGATAATTTGAAAGATGCCAACCGCTGTGGTTCTTGCCATGGCGCGGGGGGACAGGTTCCGCAGTTCGTACGTCAAGACGACCACGGGATTGTGTCGCGTGCGAGCATCCTACGAGCGCACGGCGCGGGATTCGGTCGGGAGGCATGCGTTGTACCGGCGGAACGCAATCACGTCTAGCGCAACGCACCCGGGTGGCA
>JBFEJM010000082.1:0-8358 GCA_041553175.1 Gammaproteobacteria bacterium
CCCGGGATCCTGCTGCCATTGCTGGTGTTGGCGCTGATCGGATCAGCGGTGGCGGTTGTATTTGCAAAGCATCAAAGCCGGAAACTGTTTGTCACCCTGCAGGGGCTGGAATTGGCGCGTGACGAAATGAATATCGAATGGGGGCGTTTGCAGTTGGAGCAGAGTACCTGGGCAAACCATGTCCGCATCGAGGAGCTTGCCCGCAAGCGCCTGAAAATGACGACGCCGGCGTCCGACGCCGTGGTGATTGTCCGGCCATGAGCAGACCAACCAACAAAGCGGAGTACATCGGGCGCCAGCGCTTTACGCTGGTGTTGTTCGCGGCTGCGTTCGGTGCCTTGCTGTGGCGTGCGGTGGACCTGCAGGTGTTCAATCAGGATTTTCTTCAGAACCAGGGTGACGCGCGGCATCTGCGGGTGATGGAAGTGGCGGCTCATCGCGGCATGATCACCGACCGCAATGGCGAACCGCTGGCGGTCAGCACGCCGGTGGATTCAGTCTGGGCCAATCCGCAGGAACTGGTGCCCGCCCGCCAATATCTGCCCGCGCTGGCAAAAATTCTACAGCTCGATCTCGATCAGATGCAGCGCCTGCTGGCGGCCCGCTCAGGTCGCGAATTCGTTTATCTGCGGCGCCATGTCGATCCCACCATAGCCGCTCAGATTCGGGAGCTGAATGCCCCGGGTGTGGCGCTGCAGCGCGAATACCGGCGCTATTACCCGGACGGCGAAGTGGCGGCGCAGGTGCTGGGTTTCACCGATGTCGATGATGTCGGGCAGGAAGGAATGGAACTCGCTTACGAAGATTGGCTGCGCGGCGAATCCGGCGCCAAGCGGGTGGTCAAAGATGGCAAGCATGCCGTGATCGAGAACGTCGAAAGCATCCGTGCGGCGCGGCCCGGACGCGATATCGCACTGAGTATAGATCGCCGACTGCAATACCTGGCGTATCGTGAATTGAAGGCCGCCGTGCAGAAGCATAAGGCGCGCTCCGGCTCGGTAGTGGTGCTGGATACCAATACCGGTGAAGTCCTGGCCATGGTGAACCAGCCGTCATTCAATCCGAACAACCGGGGCAATCTCGAGGCGCAGGCTATCCGTAACCGCGCCGTCACCGATGTCTTTGAGCCCGGTTCGACACTGAAGCCCTTCGCCATTGCCTGCGGTCTCGAATCCGGTAAGTTCCGGCCGGATACGCAAATCGATACCGCACCCGGTTTCTATCGGGTGGGTACGAATACCGTGCGCGACGTGCACAACTACGGTGCGCTGGATGTCACCAGCGTGATTCGCAAATCCAGCAATGTCGGGGCCAGCAAAATCGCGCTGGCGCTGCCGCGTGAAGACTATTGGTCGCTGTTGAACCGTCTGGGCTTCGGTGCAGTGACGGCGAGCGGGTTCCCCGGCGAGGTATCCGGACTGTTGGCCAACTATCGGCGTTGGCGGCCTATCGAGCATGCGACACTCTCATTCGGATATGGCATGTCGGTTACGCCTCTGCAGTTGGCTCAGGCGTATTCGGTGCTGGCGGCAGATGGTCAATTGCGGCCGGTGTCTTTCCTAAAGATTACGCAGCCGGTGCGTGGGGAGCGCATTATCTCTGCACGTACCGCGCGCGATTTGCGCCTGATGCTCGAAGCCGCTGTCGGTGACGACGGCACCGCGCCCGCTGCGCGGGTGGCGGGCTACCGGGTCGGTGGCAAGACAGGCACGGTGCATAAATCGATCGCCGGTGGTTATTCCGAAGACCGTTACCTTTCCGTCTTTACCGGCGTCGCGCCCATCAGTGAGCCCCGCTTTGCTGTCGTGGTCATGATCAACGAGCCGGCGAATGGCGAGTATTTCGGCGGCAAAGTCGCTGCGCCCCTGTTTTCAACGGTGATGGCGGGTGCATTGCGATTCCTGAATGTTGCCCCGGATGCCATCGAGCAGCCATCCGTTACGGATGTGCACCGCGTGGCCCTGAGGGGGCAACCATGATGGCCGCGGAGTACATGTTCGAATCACAGTCGTTGGCAAAACTGCTGCATGGTCTGGCGGCCGTCGGTCCGGCACAGGATATTGTCATAAAGGGGTTGTCACTCGACAGCCGCCATGTGCGGCCCGGTCATGCCTTTCTGGCAGTCGCCGGCAGGCATGTACATGGGGTCGACTTCGTTGCCGACGCGCTGCGGGCAGGTGCATCGGCGGTGTTATGGGAGCCGACCGATCAGATCAATGAAGATGATGCCATTCTGCGTGCGGCATCGGTACCGGTGGTTCCGGTGCCGGAGCTGGGGCGTCAGGTCGGCGTGATCGCCAGCCGCTTTTATGGTCAGCCATCCGCGGATATGTTCATGGTCGGTGTCACCGGTACGGATGGTAAGACCTCCTGCACGCATTTCATCGCGCAGGCTATGCATTCGCCGCAAGAGCCGTGCGGTGTGATCGGTACGCTCGGCTATGGTGCCTATGGTGCTTTGCGCGCCGGTCTTCATACCACACCGGACGCCTTGACGCTGCAGCAGGAGCTCAGCGCCTTGCGTGATGGAGGCGCAGCAGCCGTCGCAATGGAAGTGTCGTCGCATGGACTCGATCAGGGGCGCGCCGCCGGTGTCATCTTTGATGTTGCCGTGCTGACCAACCTGAGTCGCGATCATCTCGACTATCACGGCAGCGTGGCCGAATACGCCGCTGCCAAACGGCGACTGTTCTTCACGCCGGATCTCGGCGCCGCCGTGCTCAACCTCGACGACGGTTTCGGCCAGTCGCTGTTGAAGGACGTGGCGGAGACACTGCCGGTTGTCGCGTATGCGCAGGACCCGGAATGCTGCGCCGCCCTCAATCGACCCAATACGCGCTGGCTGGCGACACGCCAGGTGACTGCCAGTACGACCGGACTCGTGCTCGATATCACCGGCAGCTGGGGTGAAGGGCGCCTGGAATCAAAGTTGCTCGGGCGTTTCAATGCCAGCAATCTGCTGGCTGCACTTGCTGTTCTGTTATTGCGGGGCGTGCCGTTCGCCGATGCGCTGAGCCGCCTTGCCACCGTTCAAACCGTCGCCGGTCGTGTTGAAGCCTTCGGCGGAGGTGAGCGACAACCCCTGGTCGTGGTCGACTATGCACACACACCGCGTGCGTTGGAGCAGGTGCTGACGGCATTGCGTGAGCATTGCGCCGGCAATTTGTGGTGTGTGGTCGGTGCGGGTGGTGAGCGCGATATCGGCAAGCGGCCGATCATGGGCGCCGTCGCCGAACGATTGGCCGACTATGTGGTTCTTACCGATGACAATCCGCGGCATGAGAATGCGACTCAGATCGTGATGGATATCCTGTCCGGTATGGAGGATCCGGATGCGGTTTATGTGCAGCGCGATCGTGGGCAGGCCATCGCTCAGGCGCTGGCAAACAGCCGCCCCGGCGACATCGTCCTGGTGGCCGGAAAGGGGCACGAGGATTATCAGCAGATCGGGGATCGCCGTCTGCCTTACAGTGACCGTGATCAGGTGCGCGCGCTGCTGGGGGACCTGCAGGCATGATGGCGATGCAGTTGTCCGAAGCCGCCGACGTGCTTCACGCCGGCCTGAAAGGCCCTGATAAGCGCTTTAGCGGTATCAGCACCGATACCCGGACACTCGCGGTGCAGAATCTGTTTTTTGCGCTGATGGGTCCCACGTTCGACGGTCATGACTACGTGCAGCAGGCACAGGTCGCCGGTGCGGCCGCGGCGGCGGTCAGTCGGGATGTGGCAATCGATCTGCCGTTGCTGCAGGTCGGCGACACCCGCGCGGCGCTCGGCCAGCTTGCGAGTCACTGGCGCAGCCGTTTCAGTATTCCGGTGATCGGTGTGACCGGCAGTAACGGCAAGACCACGGTCAAGGAAATGCTTGCTGCGATTCTCGGTTGCCATGGGTTGATTCTGGCGACCAAAGGGAACCTCAACAACGATATCGGTGTACCGCTGACATTGGCGGGCCTGGACCAGCGTCATCGTGCCGCCGTGGTCGAGATGGGCGCCAACCACAAGGGTGAGATCGCTTACCTGACGTCACTGGTGCAACCGACAGTGGGTATTGTCACCAACGCCGGGCCGGCCCATCTCGAGGGCTTCGGTTCCATTGCAGGTGTGGCGCACGCCAAGGGCGAACTCTTCGCCGGGCTGGGGATGGACGCTACTGCGGTAATCAATGCCGACGACACCTATGCCGGCCTCTGGTGTGAAATGGCAAAGGGGCGTCGGGTTATCCGCTTCGGTCTTCAGGCTTCGGCCGATGTGCACGGGAGCTATAAATCCACTGCACAGGGTACCGAGCTGCTGCTGCATTCGCCGCAGGGTGCGGTGACCATACAGTTGCCGTTGCTGGGTAGACACAACGTCGTAAATGCATTGGGCGCTGCCGCCGCCGCACTTGCCGCCGGCGTCGATCTCGATACCGTGCGGCAGGGTCTGGAAAATCTGCGCGCGGTGCCCGGGCGTATGCAGCGCAAAACGCGTCGCGACGGCGGCTTGCTGATCGACGATACCTATAACGCCAATCCGGCTTCACTCAATGCTGCAATAAATGTCCTGCACGAACAGTCCGACCAATCCTGGCTGGTGCTGGGTGACATGGCCGAGCTGGGCGATGACGCCGACAAGCTGCATGCCGAAGCCGGATCGTACGCGCATGAAGCCGGTATCAAGCGGCTCTACACGGTCGGTGAGCTGGCGGCGCACGCGGCACGCGCCTTTGGCTCCGGTGCCGAGGCATGTGCCGACATGGAGCAGTTGCTGGCGGCACTCACTGCCGAGTTACGACCCGATACAGCGTTGTTGGTCAAGGGTTCGCGGCGCATGGGAATGGAGCGCGTGGTGCGGGCTCTGTGCGACACCGCCGGCACGGGGGTGGCGTCATGCTAGTGCTGCTGACCGATTATCTGGCCCAGTTCTACAGTGCCTTCAATGTCTTTCAGTATCTGACGCTGCGCGCAATTCTGGGGGTGCTCACGGCGCTGTTGATTTCCTTTCTGGTCGGCCCGGGCATGATCCGCTGGCTGAGTCAGTATCAGATCGGCCAGCATGTGCGCAACGATGGCC
The DNA here is from genome assembly GCA_041553175.1 of Gammaproteobacteria bacterium. Classification (GTDB taxonomy): domain Bacteria; phylum Pseudomonadota; class Gammaproteobacteria; order Thiohalobacterales; family Thiohalobacteraceae; genus JAHJQQ01. The sequence continues at coordinate 5,056 of JBFEJM010000082.1, forward strand.
CGCAGAGCCATCTGAGCAAGGCCGGTACACCGACCATGGGTGGTGCGCTGATTCTGGTTGCGATCGCGATATCGACTCTGCTCTGGGCTGATCTCAGTAATCGATATGTGTGGGTGGCATTGCTGGTCACGTTGCTGTTCGGTGTCATCGGCTGGGTCGATGACTACAAGAAACTCGTGTTGCGCAACAGCAAGGGCCTGCCCGCGCGCTGGAAATATTTCTGGCAATCCGCGATTGCGCTGGCGGTCGGGGTGTTTCTGTCCCACACCGCACAATCGAGTGCCGAAACACAATTGATCGTGCCTTTTTTCAAGGATGTCGCGGTCGATCTAGGTATCGGCTATGTGATTCTGACGTATTTCGTCATTGTCGGTTCAAGCAACGCAGTCAATCTTACCGACGGTCTCGATGGCTTGGCGATTCTGCCCACAGTGATGGTGGCCGGCGCCCTGGCGGTGTTCGCGTATGCGACAGGTAATTTCAAGTTCGCCAGCTATCTGGGTATTCCACACATACGTGAGGCCGCCGAGATCGTGATCTTCTGCGGCACGATTGTCGGCGCGGGTCTGGGTTTCCTCTGGTTCAACGCCTATCCAGCCCAGGTATTCATGGGTGATGTCGGCGCGCTTGCCCTGGGTGCGGCCCTGGGCGTGGTCGCGGTGCTGGTGCGGCAGGAACTCGTATTTCTGGTGATGGGCGGTGTGTTCGTGATGGAGACGGTGTCGGTGATTCTGCAGGTGGCCTCGTTCAAGTTGACCGGGCGGCGCATCTTCCGCATGGCGCCGCTGCATCATCACTTCGAATTGAAAGGCTGGCCGGAGCCACGGGTGATTGTCCGCTTCTGGATTATCACGGTGATTCTGGTGCTGGTAGGGCTGGCAACACTCAAGATTCGTTGAGGAGAAGTGCGGATGAATATGGCGCAACAGATCAAGATTGTCGGCCTCACCTTTCTGGTGATTTCGGTTTTGTGGATGGTTGTCTGACGGCGTTAGAGCAATGGCAGCGGTATATGCAATGACTATGGAAGATCAAGCGCCAAAGAAGGTGTTGGTCATCGGTCTCGGTAAGACCGGGTTGTCCTGTGCCCGCTATTTGAGTCGTCTGGGTCAGACTGTCGCGATCACCGACGATCGTCCCAGTCCGCCCGGTCTGGCTGCGGTACAGGAGGAGTTGCCGGACGTTGCATTGTTTCTCAGCCGCTTTGAACCGGATGCCTTTGCTCACGCGGAACAGATCGTGGTAAGCCCGGGTGTCTCCATGAAGCATCCGTTGATCAGCGAGGCGAGAGCGCGCGGTATCGAAGTGATCGGCGATATCGAACTGTTCGCGCGCGCGGTTCAGGCGCCGGTGCTGGCGATAACCGGCTCCAATGGCAAAAGCACAGTCACGACGCTGGTGGGCGAGATGGCGCGTGCCGCCGGTCGCGATGTGCGAGTCGGCGGTAACCTCGGTACGCCGGCCTTGGATCTGCTCGATCCAAATGGTAGTGAGCCCGAGCTGTATGTGCTGGAACTGTCCAGCTTTCAACTGGAATCGACCTTCTCTCTCGCGCCGCGGGCCGCCGTCATCCTGAATATCAGCCCCGATCACATGGATCGCTACAGCGGACTGGATGAATATGCCAAGGCCAAGCAGCGCATCTATCGCAACGCCGAGGTGCAGGTGGTCAATCTGGATGATGCGTTTGCGGCGCGTTTGGCGGACGCCAGTCGCACCTGCATCGGCTTCAGCGTCTATCCGCCCATCGACAACAATTACGGTGTTGCCGATATCGCCGGCCGGCCCTGGCTGATGCAGGGCAGTGAACGCCTGCTACCGGTAGCGGATGTTCGCATGCCGGGCCGGCACAATCTGAGCAACGCGCTGGCGGCGCTCGCGCTCGGTGACGCGGCGGGGCTGCCGCGTCCCTCCATGTACCAGACCCTGCGCACCTTCGGCGGTCTGCCGCACCGTACGCAATGGGTGGGCGAGGCCAAGGGTGTGACCTGGTACAACGACTCCAAGGGTACCAACATCGGCGCCACGCTGGCGGCCGTGCTCGGCATGGATCGTCCGGTGGTTCTGATCGCGGGCGGCATCGGCAAGGGTGCGGACTTCCGCGTCATGCGCGAGGCGCTGCGGGGGCGGGTGCGTGCCGTGGTTCTGATCGGTCAGGACGCACCGCTGCTGGAAGCGGCACTGATGGGCATCGGCAGCCTGGTGCGTGCCGAGACGATGGAGGCAGCGGTACGTCTGGCCGCCAGTCTGGCGCAACCCGGTGACGCTGTCCTGCTGTCGCCGGCCTGTGCCAGCTTCGACATGTTCAAGGGCTATGACCATCGCGGTGAGGTGTTCATGGACAGCGTGCGCAAGGTGCTCAAATGAATATCGCCGCCGCCCAGATTCGGCTCGGTCGTGTCGGCGGTCTGCGCTGTCCGCGTTTGGATTTCCAGTTGTTGGGCGTTTCCCTCTGTCTGCTCGCGATCGGTGTGATCATGGTGTCGTCCGCATCCATCGCTACGGCCGAACGGCTGCTGGACGATCCTTTTTATTACGCACTGCGGCAGGCGGTGTATGTCCTGGTGGGGCTCGTTGCGGGTGCAGCGGTCTTTGCCATACGCATGGCGCATTGGGCGCGTGCCGGCGTTCCCGCGCTGATGCTTGCGCTGGGGTTGTTGGCGATGGTGCTGATTCCGGGGGTCGGGCATTCCGTAAACGGCGCCGCGCGGTGGATCTCCATGGGCCCGGTCAATCTCCAGGTTTCGGAGCCGGCCAAGCTGCTGCTGTTCATTTATATCGCCGGATACCTGGTACGGCATGCCGAAGAAGTGCGTGACCGTGTCAGCGGTTTCATCAAACCCATGGTGGTGTTGACGCTGGCGGCGGCGTTATTGCTGGCCGAGCCGGATTTCGGTGCCACTGTGGTGTTGTTCACAACGGCGCTGGCCATGATGTTTCTTGCCGGCGTGCGCTGGTGGCAGTTCGCCACGCTGATCGGCGCGGCCGCAGGTTCGCTGGCGCTGTTGGCGATATCGTCACCTTACCGCATGGCCCGGCTGACAACCTTTGTCGATCCCTGGAAAGATCCCTTCAACAGCGGTTTTCAGCTCACGCAATCACTGATCGCCATCGGCCGTGGACACTGGTTCGGCGTCGGACTGGGTGGCAGTGTGCAGAAGCTGTTCTATCTGCCCGAGGCGCACACGGACTTCGTGTTCGCGGTGCTCGCCGAAGAGCTCGGTCTGGTCGGCGTGAGCCTCACGCTGGCGCTCTACGGCGTGCTCGTCTGGCGTGCGTTCACGCTCGGTCGGCGTGCCGCGC
>JBFEJM010000083.1:0-8299 GCA_041553175.1 Gammaproteobacteria bacterium
CATGGCGGCCTGGCCGCCACCGCGCATGGAATCGTTCGCCGCAACCGAAGTGAACGACGCGTCACTGGACCCGGACTATCGCGCCGCACTGGATACGCTGCAGCGTTATTGTTCCGCCTGCCATGACAGCGCCGAACATTTTCCGCCGAACTTTCTGCAGGGCAGTCCGGCTGCCATCAGAGAAAAACTTGTGCACTGCGCGCCGCGTATCTACTATCGCCTGCGAATGTGGACTGTGGCGGCGAATGCGCGCGGCAAGACGCCGATGCCGCCGGAGACGACATTGCTGGCTCTGGGCAGGGAGCCGGCGCGCTGGCTGGCGGAGCCGGAAATGGTTGCGCTGCGGAAATTCATCGGCGAACTGCAGCCGAGCGCTGTGACGCAGTCATTCGCAAATGAATCGGCCTACGAAGCGCTGGAGACCTGCTTGCCCTAGGGAGGGGAAACGATGAGCAAAGACAAAGTATGCCGCCTGCTGGGATGGACCTTGGGCGTGGTGGCCGTGATCGCGGCCGGCATTATCGCGGCACTGGTTGCGCGCTTCAGTGTCGATCAGGCCGTGGTCTACGACAATCACGAAGACCGCTTCAAGTACGGTTCCACCGGTGGCGAACGTGCGTCGGGATTTCCCTATTGGATCTGGCAGGTGTTGCCCGACGTCTGTGCCGACAAGCTGCCAGGTAAGGGTTATGCATCAATCGGCATGATCTATGAACCGGGCAAGGATCTGCCCATCGGTGTATCCAAGCGCCGTGTCACCGGTATGGATCGAGTGTTTCTCAACTGCGCCGGCTGTCACACCAGCACGGTGCGCGATACGCCGGACAGCGCGCCGCGCATCGTACTCGGCATGCCGGCCAATACCTTTGATCTGATGGCGTTCAAGGAATTCTTTTTCGAGTGCGCGGCCGACGGCAGCTTTTCGCCGGAAGTCATGATCCCGGCCATCGACGCCGCACGCAAGGCGGCGGGCGAACGGGCGCTGACGCTGCTCGACCGTCAGCTGATCTATCCGGCCGCGATCTACATCATGCGCGACCGTCTGCTGATGCTGAAATCGCGTTTCGGTTTTTCCTATCGGCAGCCGGCCTGGGGGCCGGGTCGGGTCGATACCTTCAATTCGGCCAAGGCGATTTTCAACTATCCCTGGGACGGCGCCGATCCGCGTGAACTGGTCGGCACCTCGGACTTTCCCTCGATCTGGAATCAGGGGCCGCGCCGCGGCATGCAATTGCATTGGGACGGCAACAATACCGTTATGGAGGAACGCAACCGCAGCGCCGCCTTTGGCACCGGCACCACGCCGCCCACACTCGACAATGACAGCCTGAAGCGCATCGAGGCCGACCTGCTCGATTTCAAGCCGCCCTCTTATCCCTATTCGATCGATGCGGCGCTGGCCGCGCGCGGCGAGCCGATCTATCAGCGCTATTGCGCCAGCTGTCATGGCCGCAGCGGCACCGATTTTACCGGCGAGTACATCGGCAAGGTCACGCCGCTGGCGGACATCGGCACCGATCGCTGGCGGTTGGATTCCTACACCTATGATCTGGCCGCGAATCAGGGCTCGCTCTATGCCGGCTACGAAGAGAACCGGTTCCGCAATTTCCGCAAGACCTACGGTTACGCCAACGCACCGCTGGATGGCCTGTGGCTGCGCGCGCCTTATCTGCACAACGGTTCGGTGCCGACCCTGCGTGACCTGCTGGAACCAAGCGTGAACCGGCCGGCGGCATTCTATCGCGGCTATGACGTCTACGACTCAGTCAATGTCGGTTTCAAAACGGATGTGGCGGAAGAGGGCGGGCGCAAATATTTCCGCTTTGACACGACCCTGCCCGGCAACGGCAATCAGGGTCACGAGGGTGAGCGCTATGGCACCACATTGCCGGCGGAGGACAAGCAGGCGCTGGTTGAATATATGAAGACGTTTTAGTGCCGGGTTGCACAGGGATTATTTGACGAGGAAAAAACAATGACGACACGACATACGGTACGCGGCGGCGCCATGCTGACGACACTCATACTGGTGGTGCTGGTGGGTGGGGCGGTGCTGGCCTTTGTCGGCTGGTATAAATTCTTCCGTGCCGAGCCGCAGCCGGACTGGGTGACGGCGACGCCGGAGATGCGTTTCAAATACGGCTCGATCGGCGCCGAGAACGACGCCGGCATTCCCTACTGGATCTTCTACGTCATGCCGCGCATGTTTCCGGAGAAACTGCCGCGCCCCGGCGGCTATGCCGCACTGGGCGGGCCGTGGGAGCTGGGGCAGGAACTGCCGGTGGGTTTCACCAAAAAGGTGATCGGCTTTCCGCGCGTGGCCAACAACTGTGCCGTCTGCCATACCGCCAGCTACCGCATGCATGCGGACGAGAACCCGACCTTCGTCGTCGCCGGTCCCGGCCACACCACCGACGTGCAGGCCTATTTCCGCTTTCTGATCGATTGCGCCAAGGACCCGCGCTTCAATCCCGACAGTCTGCTGGCGGAGATCGAGCTGGTCACCGATCTGTCCATGCTTGATCGTATTCTCTATCGCTATCTCATCATCCCCTTCACCAAACGCGCACTGCTGGAGCGCGAGGAACAGTTCGCCTGGATCTACCGTGAGGATTTCCCCGAATGGGGGCGCGGGCGGGATGATGCCATGAACCTGACCAAGTACTTCATGATAGAGGCGCCGATGGACGATACCTTCGGCCCCACCGATATGCCGTCGGTGTGGAATCTGAAAAAGTACAAACCGGAGGAGGGCATGTTCATGAATCTGGCCGGCGACAGTCACGACGCCTATTCAGTGATCATGGACTCCGCACTGGGATTGCTCGGTGCCGCGCCCAAGCGCAACGCCGATTTCGTCGAGCAGGTGTCCTGGCTGCATGAGTACCTGAGCGAACTGCCGGCACCGAAGTATCCTCTGCCGATCGATGCCGAGGCCGCCGCGCGCGGGAGTGCGGTGTTCAGTTCCAATTGTGCCAGCTGTCATGCGAGCGAGCGTACCGGCACGCGCATGCCGGTGACCGAGGTCGGCACCGATCGCGGCCGCATCGACAGCTGGAACAAGGACGCGGCGATCGCCGCCAACCGCGTGGTCGATGACATGGGTCTGGAGCGCAAGGGCCTGGTGGAGGAAAGCATCGACGGTTATATCATTCCGTTCCTGGATGGCATCTGGTTGCGTGGTCCCTACCTGCACAACGGTTCGGTACCGAGCGTGCGCGATCTGCTGATGCCGGCCGCGCGGCGCCCCGCCGTGTTCTATCGCGGCTATGATCTGATCGACCATGTGAATGTCGGCTTCATCTCCAGCGGGCCCGAGGCCGAACGCGTCGGCAGTCTTCACGACACCACCCAGCGCGGCAACGGCAACTACGGTCACGAATACGGTGTCGAGCTGCCGTCGGAGCAGAAACAGGATCTGCTGGAATACCTGAAGACGCTATAATTAACGGATGTGTCGGGCCATCCACCCGTCCGCTCGCAGCGCAGAGCCGAAGGCCGGTTGTTTGTGTTCAAGCGGTTGCTGAATCGGTCGCCTCGCTCGCCCCGGGGCGGGCGCATTCAGCCCGCGTGTGCCTGAACTGCGCCACGAAGCCGTCCGCGGCATCATGCAGACCTCTCCCAAGGGCCTTGTATCAAAGAGGAAAAGCCTGCCGGAAACCTTCGTGTGCGCCCGTTTGGCACCGCAAGGGTGCGACAGCCGTTGAGATAATGAAGCGAATTTCGACTATATCTTTAATGATACAGTCGGGGGGAGTTCAGACCGGTCCGTGGTGATACCCCGTGTCTTTGCGTCAGCAATTTGTCGCCGCTTGGCGAGTCATTCTTTTTTCATTTCGAGGAGCCTTTATGTCGACCCAGCCATCGTCCGCGCCGCAGCAGAATGCCGGTACCCGATTCGTATTTGCGTTTGCCGAAGGTGACGGCCATGACAAGCATCTCCTCGGCGGTAAAGGTGCGAATCTGTGCGAAATGACCCAGATCGGGCTGAATGTCCCGCCCGGTTTCGTCATCAGCACCGCCGCCTGCCTCAGTTATCTGGGCAGCTCGGAGCGGGCACTGCCGGCCGGCCTGATGGACGACGTGCGTGCGCAGATGCAGGCGCTGGAGCGGGCCACGGGCAAAGGCTTCGGCGACGCGCAGCATCCGCTGCTGGTGTCGGTGCGGTCGGGTTCGGCCATGTCCATGCCGGGCATGATGGACACCATTCTCAATCTTGGCCTGAATCGCGACACCCTCAACGGTCTGATTCGGCAGACCGGCAATGAGCGCTTCGGCTATGACGCCTATCGGCGTTTCATTCAATTGTTCGGCAAGGTCGCCCTGGGCGTGCCGGACGAGAAGTTCGACGAGCCGTTCGAGGCGATCAAGCAGCGCGAGGGCGTCAAGGCCGACGTGGGTCTGACCTCGGCGCATCTGAAAGAGATCAGTGACATCTTCCTCGAGGTCGTGCGCGAACATACCGGCGCGCCGTTCCCGGAAGATGTCTACGCCCAACTCGAAATCGCCATCAAGGCGGTGTTCAATTCCTGGTCGGGCAAGCGCGCGGTCGACTATCGGCGCGAATTTCATATCACGCCCGCCATGGCCAACGGTACCGCGGTCAATATCGTCACCATGGTGTTCGGCAACATGGGCAACGACAGCGCCACCGGAGTCGGCTTCACCCGCAATCCGGGCACCGGCGAGAATCACATGTTCGGCGAGTATCTGGTGAACGCGCAGGGCGAGGATGTCGTCGCCGGTATCCGCACGCCCAAGCCGGTGCAGGACATGGCGCAGGAGATGCCGGACATGTATGCGCAGCTGGTCGAGTTGCGCAACAAGCTCGAAACCCATTACCACGAAGTGCAGGACTACGAATACACCATCGAGAAGGGTGTGCTGTATTGCCTGCAGACCCGCAACGGCAAGATGAATGCCGCCGCCATGGTGCGCACCTCGGTGGAAATGGTCGCCGAAGGACTGATCACGCGCGAACAGGCCCTGCTGCGGGTGCAGCCCGAGTTGCTTGAACAGCTGTTGCATCCGCGTCTCGATCCGAATGCGCAGGCGCAGCCCGCCGTGCAGGGGCTGCCGGCGTCGCCCGGTGCCGCATCGGGCAAGGTGGTATTCGATGCCGACCGCGCCGAGTTGATGGGACGCGCCGGTGAAAGCGTCATTCTGGTGCGTGAGGAAACCAAGCCCGAGGACATTCACGGTTTCTTCGCCTCACAGGGCGTGCTCACCAGTCGCGGCGGCAAGACCTCGCACGCCGCCGTGGTCGCGCGCGGCATGGGCAAGCCCTGCGTTGCCGGGGCCGAGGGCATTCATGTGCATACTCAGAGCCGCACGGCAAAGATCGGCGACAAGGTGCTGCATGAAGGTGACGTCATCACCATCGATGGCGGCAACGGCAATGTCTATCTGGGTGAAATAGCCACGGTCGATCCAACGTTCTCGGACGAGTTGCGCACGCTGCTCAGCTGGGCCGACGAATACGCGCCACTCAAGGTGATGACCAATGTCGATACGCCCGACGGCGCCGCCCGCGCGGTCGATTACGGCGCCATGGGCATCGGGCTCTGCCGCACCGAGCGCATGTTCAATGCCGCCGAGCGGCTGCCGGCAGTGGTCGACATGATCCTCGCCAATACCTCCGACGAGCGTGAGCGCGCGCTGGAGCGTCTGTTGCCGATGCAGCGCGCCGACTTCAAGGCCTTGTTCGAGGTGATGGCGCCGCGGCCGGTGACGATCCGCCTGCTCGATCCGCCGATTCACGAATTCCTGCCGGGCGAGCGTCAGCTCGAACATCAGTTGTCGAATCTGCGTCAGTTGCGTGCCGCGGCCGAAGGCCTGCAGGACATGCTGGGTGGGTTGCAGGCCAGCGTGGCGCCCGGCTCGCTGCTGGAGAAACTCAATGTCGGCACCATCGACGACGCCATTGCGCGCAAGGAACTCATGCTGCACAAGGTGCGCGAATTGTTCGAGGTGAATCCCATGCTCGGCCATCGCGGTGTGCGCCTGGGTATCACCTACCCCGAGATCTACGCCATGCAGATCCGCGCCGTGCTGGAGGCGGCGGCCGAATGCCGCCTGTCCGGCATCGAGGTGCATCCGGAGATCATGGTGCCGCAGGTCTGTACCGCGCAGGAACTGATTCGCGTCAGAACCCATGTCGATAAACTCAAGCAGGACGTCGAGCGCGATACCGGCATCTGTGTCGACTTGAAGTTCGGTACCATGATCGAAGTGGTGCGCGCCTGCATGCGCGCCGAAAGCCTGGCCGAGCATGCGCAGTTCTTCTCCTTCGGCACCAACGATCTGACCCAGGCAACGTTCTCCTTCTCGCGCGAGGATGCGGAGAACAAGTTCCTGCCCATGTACAACGAAAACGATATCCTGCAGGACAATCCGTTCGAGGTGCTGGATGTCAAAGGTGTCGGTCAGTTGATGAAGCTTGCGGTGGATTGGGGGCGGCGCGCCCGCGCCGATCTCAAAGTCGGTATCTGCGGCGAGCAGGGCGGTCATCCCGCATCCATTCGCTTCTGTAACGAAATCGGTCTGGACTATGTGTCCTGTTCGCCGCCACGCGTGCCGGTGGCGCGGCTTGCGGCGGCGCACGCCGCGTTGGCCGACCATTGATGTGCATGCGGGCCGCTTACGCCCATGCCCTATAAAACGTTAAAGGACCTGCCGGCTTCGGTGCGCGAGCATGTGCCGAAGCACGCGCAGGAAATCTACAAGGAAGCCTTCAATCACGCCTGGGTCGAGTACGCCGACCGCGCGGATCGCGAAGAGGTCGCGCACAAAGTGGCCTGGTCCGCGGTCAAGAAGCGTTACGAAAAGAAGGGCGAACACTGGGTGGAGAAATAGCGCTGCCCAGGCTGCGTCGGCTGTCTATGCGATAACGGCAGTCAATGACCTATGCCGGTTTTCTCGGCGAAAGAACCTCGATAGACTGAGTGAGGATGGCGCCGGCCAGGCGTTGGCGTGTACATTCGGCCTGTAGGTCGATTGGCTCGGACGCGTCGTATCCTCAACAAGGTCAAAGGCCACTGCAATGGCAGACAACATTCCCTCCCGACTCGCCGTTGAATATATTTACCCCCGGTCACTCAAATATCTGACCAATTACCTGCAGACATTGGTGCGCGGCCGGCTGTGGCTGCAGGTGTTGGTTGGCATGGTGCTGGGTATCGCGGTCGGAATCATGATAGGCCCGTCGGTGGGTTGGGTCGACCCTGCGACCGCCGCCACGGCCAGTGATTGGTTGGCCTTTCCCGGCCGGCTGTTTCTGGCGCTCATTCAGATGATCGTCATTCCACTCGTCTTTGCCTCCATCATCCGCGGCCTGGCCGCGACCGAAGACCTGGAACAACTGCGCAGTATGGGGTTCCGGGTGGTGCTGTATTTCATCGCCACGACGGCGCTGGCCATTGTCATCGGCCTGTCGGTTGCATTGGCGATCAAGCCGGGCAGCTTCATCGACAGCAAATCCCTGCAGGCGACCCTGGTGGTCGAAGCCGTCAAGGTCGAGAACGCCACGCCCGTCGGCATCGATATCAATGATCTGCCGGAGAAGATCATCACACTGCTGCCGGCCAATCCACTCAGCTCCATGGCCGAAAGCAACATGCTGCAGGTGGTGATATTCGCCATGATCGTCGGCGTGGCGCTGGTGATGATGGCGCCGGCTCAGTCCAAGCCGATGCTGGATCTGCTCGGCTCGCTGCAGGAAGTCTGTATGACGGTGGTGCGCTGGGCCATGCTGCTGGCGCCGGTCGCCGTGTTCGGTCTGCTGGCGCAATTGGCCGCCAAGCTGGGATTGGACGCGCTGCTGGGAATGGCGGTCTATGTCGGTACGGTCTTGCTCGGGTTGATCCTGCTGTTCGGCGTCTATCTGATTATTGTTTTTCTGGTGGCGCGTATGAACCCGCTGGCCTTTATGAAGGCAGTCCGCGATGTTCTCCTGCTGGCCTTCTCCACCTCCAGCTCCGCGGCCGTCATGCCCCTGTCGATCAAGACGGCTGAGGAAAAACTCAAGGTCCGGCCGTCGGTGTCACAGTTCGTCATTCCGCTCGGCGCGACCATCAACATGAACGGGACCGCCCTGTATCAGGGCGTGGCGGCAATGTTCATCGCCCAGGTGTACGGCATTGACGTGGGCATCAGCGGTATGGTTCTGATCGTGTTGACCGCAGTCGGTGCCTCGATCGGTGCGCCGGCGACACCGGGCGTCGGTATCGTGATTCTTTCCCTGGTGCTGACGACCGCCGGTATTCCCGCCGCCGGCATCGCGTTGATCATGGGCGTTGAC
>JBFEJM010000084.1:0-8176 GCA_041553175.1 Gammaproteobacteria bacterium
GATGCGCCGCCGACCAGCCAGCGGTCACCGAGGCGGTGACTGTAGACACCGTATTCCGGCGCGAAGATCGGTTGCTCCGCCAACACCTTCAACACCAGCGTGCTGCCGAGCGAGGTGACGGCCTCACCGACACGGTCCGCCCCCGTCGCCAGAAACGCCGCGGTGCTGTCGGTGGTGCCGGCGACGAGCTGCGCCCGCAGCAATCCCCAGCGTCGCGCGAGATCCGGTTGCAGGGGACCGAGCGGTGTGCCCGGCACGAGCACTTCGGGCAGAAGTGTACGCGCCAGACCCAGCCCGGCGATCCAGTCCGGCCAGGTGCGCGTCACGGGGTCATAGCCGAGCTTCAAGGCGTTGTTCTCATCCGTGCGGCCTGGCAGTCCGGTCAGGCGCGCGGCCAGCCAGTCGGCCTGGTGCAGGAGGTAGGCGGCATCGGATGACTTCAGGTGCTGATTGCACCAGAGGGCCTTGGCCAGACTGCTGTGTGCGCCATGAGCACCGCTGGTAGCGGGCGCTGCCGCGGCGATCCGGTCCGCCTCCCGTTGGGCACGTCGATCGTTATACATCAGTGCCGGCGCCAATGGCTGAACCCGAGCATCACAGAGCAGCAGGGTTGCCGAGGTCCCATCGATGGCCAGCGCCTCGACTTTGGTCAGCGATTGCCGGCCGGCCAGACGATCCAGGACGACGGTGAGTGTTTGCCACCACAGCGCCGGGTCCTGTTCAACCCGATTGCCGGCAACGATGGGGGATGGGAGCGATGCGTGCGCCGACCCCAGTTCCCGACCCGCGGCATCGATCAGGCAGGCGCGTATGCCCGAGGTGCCGACGTCGATACCGAGATACTGTGCGCTCACGTTGGGGTGGCGCGGCGGGATTAGGGCAACTCGACCTTGGTGGCCGGCTGCCAGTCGGGCGCGCGGTGCTCGGCGATCACAGTGGTGTGAATACCACCGCGCACCATGAACTCGGCGGTCAGACGCATGAAGCGGGGTGCGGTCGCCGTCACCAAGTCATTCAGCATGCGGTTCGTCACGTCCTCGTGAAAGGCGCCTTCGTCACGGAAAGACCAGATGTAGAGCTTGAGTGACTTCAGCTCAACGCACTTCTGCTCGGGAATGTATTCGAGCAGCAGGGTGGCGAAATCAGGTTGACCGGTTTTCGGGCACAGGCAGGTGAACTCCGGCATCCGGATGCGGATGGTGTAGTCGCGCCCCGGCTGGGGATTGGGAAAGGTCTCGAGGTCTTTGCTGGGTTTCGTGCTCATGGCGCGCAAAGATACCGGTAGCCACCGCGCTAGACAAGCTGTTCCCGGCTGGAAACAAGCAAAAACAAGGGGCTTGCGGGTGCAGTTTCAGGGCTGTGTGAGCTGGCGACGGAATCCGACGCCGGCGCGTGCGGCTGACTGGAAAAGAACTTGCTGTCAATCCTTGTATCTTATGTCTCCCATCTTGTATCTTCCCGCCCTATGCGACTCGATAAGATAAAACTCGCCGGCTTCAAATCCTTCGTCGATCCCACCACGATTCAGCTGCCCAGCAACCTGGTCGGCATCGTCGGGCCCAATGGCTGTGGCAAATCGAACACCATCGACGCCGTCCGCTGGGTCATGGGTGAGAGTTCGGCCAAGCACCTGCGCGGCGATTCCATGGCGGATGTGATCTTCAACGGCTCCACCGCACGCAAGCCGGTCGGCCATGCCAGTGTCGAGCTGGTGTTCGAGAACACCGAGGGCAAGATCGGCGGCCAGTACGCCCAGTACAGCGAGATCTCGATCAAACGCCAGGTCTCGCGCGACGGCACCTCGACCTATTTCCTGAACGGTGTGCGTTGCCGGCGTCGTGATATCACCGACATCTTCCTCGGTACCGGGCTTGGTCCGCGCAGCTATTCCATCATCGAGCAGGGCATGATCTCGCGCCTGATCGAGGCACGTCCGGAAGATCTGCGCGTCTACCTGGAAGAGGCGGCTGGCATTTCAAAGTACAAGGAACGCCGCAGAGAAACCGAAAACCGCATCAAGCACACACATGAGAACCTTTCTCGCCTCAGTGACTTGCGTGATGAAATTGAGAAACAGCTGGAGAAGCTGCAGCGGCAGGCACGCACCGCCGAACGGTACAAGGATCTGAAGCAGCAGGAACGCCGCATGCGCGCCGAACTGCTCGCGCTCAAACACCACAAGCTGACCGACGAGAGCGCCGAGCGGCAGCGCACCATCCAGGAACTGGAAGTATCCCTTGAGGGTGTGGTCGCGGAACAGCGCGCGCTGGAAGCATCAATCGAAAAATCCCGTGAGGCGCAGGTCGAGGTCAACGACGCGTTCAATGAGGTGCAGGGTCGCTTCTACGGTGTGGGGGCGGAAATCGCACGCATCGAGCAGAGCATTCAGCACGGCAAGGAAACCCGCCAGCGACAGCAGCAGGAACTGGCGCAGGCCGACAAGGCCTGGAACGAAGTGGAAGCCCACATCGAGGTCGACAGCAGTCGCCTGGTCGAGTTCGAACAGACATTGAGTGCCAGAGAGCCAGAGCTGGCGGAGCTGCAGGCGCGTGCCGACGAAACGGGCGCACGGCTGCAGGATGCCGAGCAGGCCATGCAGACCTGGCAGGCCGAGTGGGACGATTTCAATCGTCGCGCGGCGGAACCGCAACGCATCGCCGAGGTCGAGCGCACGCGCATCGATCATCTGGAACGGCAGTTGTTACAGCTGGCGCAGCGGCTCGAGCGCATCACCAGTGAGCAGCAATCGCTGACCGGTGGCGGTCTGGAAGGTGAGATCGCCGAGCTTGAGGCGGAGACCGAGGCACGCCATGAAGAGGCAGTGCGCCTTCAGGCCGAGCTCGAAGAGATTCGAAAGCGTATTAATGAGTTGCGTGAACAAGTTCAAGCGCAAAGTCGGCAGTTGGACGAGGCGCACCGCACGCAACAGGATACCCGCGGTCGCTTGGTGTCGCTGGAGGCGCTGCAGCAGGCGGCGCTGGGTCAGACCGGCGGCGCGGTCACCGAATGGCTGCAGGCACAGGGTTTGGCCGATGCGCCCCGCCTGGCGCAGCAGATACAGGTCGAAACCGGTTGGGAACGTGCGGTCGAGACTGTGCTCGGTGCCTATCTCGAGGCCGTGTGTGTCGAGGGTGTCGATCAGGTGGCAGGGGTTCTGGGCGAACTGGCACAGGGTGATCTGACGCTGTTCGATACCAGCCAGGCACCCGCCGGCACAAACACCGCCATGACACCGCTGACGCAGCATGTGCAGGCACCCTGGTCGTTGGAGGCGGTGCTGGCCGGCGTGTATGCGGTGGATACCTTGGATCAGGCGCTCGCACGCCGGCGCGAGTTGCAGGCCGGCGAATCCGTCGTCACCCGCGACGGGGTCTGGATAGGTGCCGGTTGGCTGCGGGTGAAACACGCCGCTGATGATAAAGCCGGCATTATTGAGCGTGAGAAAGAAATCAAGCAATTGAAGAAGGAACTTCAAGTACAGGACGAGGCGCTGGAGACCCTGCAGGCCGGTCTGGAGCAGGCCCGCGAGGAGCTGCAGGAGCAGGAAATGCGGCGCGACGACTTGCAGTTGTCCGTCAATCAGGCGCACAGCGCGCACAGCGAATCGCGCGCGCAACTGAGTGCGCGCCGTTCACGCCATGAGCAACTCCAAAGCCGCATCGAAGTCATCACCGCCGAGGCGGCAGAGCTGACCGCCGAGCGCCTGCGCAGCGATGAAGAGCACGGTGCCGCCCGTCATCGCATGAGCGAAGCGCTTACGCTGATGGATCAACTCGCCGACGAACGCGAAACCCGCATGGCGGAGCGCGACACCCGGCGCCGCAGCCTGGACGAAGCCCGGGCACAGGCACAGGCCGACCGCGACTCGGCGCACGCCATCGCGATTCAGATCGAGTCGATGCGTACGGCGCGCAGCACCACGCAGCAGAACCTGGAACGCATGCGCGGTCAGCAGGTGCACCTGCGCGAACGCCGCGAACAGTTGCGCGCCGCGCTGGAAGAGGGGGAATCGCCCCTGGCTGCGTTGCAGGACGAGCTGGCGCAGTTCCTCGAACGTCGTTCCGGTGTCGAGGCCGAACTCATGGAGGTGCGCCGTAAGGTCGAGGAGATCGACCATGCCCTGCGCGGTGAAGAGCAGCAGCGCGCCAGCAAGGAACGCAGTGCCCAGGAGATCCGTGAGCAGTTGTCGCAGTTGCGGATCGATTTCCAGGAGACCAAGGTTCGAACCCAGACCCTGCTGGAGCAGTTGGCGGAGACCGGGATTGCGCTGGAGACGATCAGCGCGGAGATGCCGGAACATGCCGACATCGATACCTGGTCAACCGAACTGGAGCAGCTGGAAGGCAAGATCTCCCGTCTGGGCCCGATCAATCTGGCCGCGATCGAGGAATTCGAAGAGCAATCCGAGCGCAAGAATTACCTGGATGCGCAGAACGCCGACCTGACCGAGGCGCTGGAGACGCTGGAAAACGCCATCCGCAAGATCGATCGCGAGACCCGCACCCGCTTCAAGGAGACGTTCGACAAGGTCAACTCCGGCCTGCAGCGCATGTTCCCGCGCCTGTTCGGCGGCGGTCATGCCTATCTGGAACTGACCGGCGAAGATCTGCTGGACACCGGCGTGACGGTGATGGCACGACCGCCCGGCAAGCGCAACAGCACCATTCATCTTTTGTCCGGTGGTGAGAAGGCGCTGACCGCGGTGGCGCTGGTGTTTGCCATTTTCGAACTCAACCCGTCGCCGTTCTGCATGCTGGACGAGGTCGATGCGCCGCTCGACGACGCCAACGTCGGCCGTTTCTGCAGTATGGTCAAGGAAATGGCCGAGCGTGTGCAGTTCATCTTCATTACCCACAATAAGATCACCATGGAATTGTCCAACCAGCTCATGGGTGTGACCATGCACGAACCGGGCGTCTCCCGTCTGGTGGCGGTGGACGTGGACGAAGCGGCCAAGATGGCTGCCATGTGAGGTGGCATCCGGCTACGGCCGAAACGCTATGGATACGTTGCGCTGGATACTGCTGCTGATCGGGGCCCTGTTTGTGGTCGGGGTCTATCTTTGGAGTCGTCGCTCTGACGGTGACCACACGGATGATTTCGTACGCGCCGAACCCGGCGTCGGCCATCCCGATCATGAAACCAATGACCCCCTGTTTGCCCCTCTGCCCAAGGCCGTGCAGCGACCGGAGCCTGCGCTAGCGCCGAAAAGTTCCGATGACGACCCGGACCTCGACGCCATGCAGCGGGAGCTTTCGTCGTTGCAGGCGCTGCTGGAAAAGGATGCGGAAGAGGCAGCAGTCACTCCGACAACGGCCGCGCCAGCCAAGCCCCCGGCCACCCGCGCGCCAGCGGAGGAAAAGCTGATCGCGATGTACGTGGTAGCGCCAGCCGGTCAACCGTTCGGCGGTCCCGAGGTGCTCGAGGCGCTGAACGCCCTCGGTTTGCGCTATGCCGAAGACATGCACATCTACCATCGTTATCCGGACGACGAGCACGCTGGCGCCGTTCCGGTATTCGGCATCGCCAATCTGGTCGAGCCCGGCACACTGGAACCCGATCAATTGAATCAGACGGGAACGCCCGGCCTGACCCTGTTTCTGCAACTGCCCGGCCCACTCAACCCGGTACCCGCCTTTGACCTGTTTGCCGCCACCGGTCAGCAGTTGGCCGAGCGGCTGCAGGGTGAGCTGCGCGACAAGAGCCGCAATCTGATGAGTCGCCAGATTCTCGAGCATCTGCGCGACGACGTGCAGCAATACGAGCGCCGTCTGCGTCTACCCCGACAGGCTTGAGCCGCGCATGGTCGCAAAGGCGAAAGTCGAACAGCGCATCGCCGATCTGCGCGACCAGATCAACTATCACAACTACCGTTACTATGTGCTTGACGCACCGGAGCTGCCCGATGCCGAGTACGATCGACTGCTGCGCGAACTGCAGCAACTCGAGGCGAAGCATCCCGAACTGATCAGCGCGGACTCGCCCACCCAGCGTGTCGGTGCCACGCCGCTGAAGGCGTTTGGATCGGTGCGTCATGCACTTCCCATGTTGTCCCTTGATAACGCCTTCTCCGATCAGGAGCTGGCGGACTTTGACCGGCGCGTGCGGGAACGCCTCGGCAGCGACAAACCCATCGAGTACCTGGCTGAGCCCAAGCTGGACGGTCTGGCGGTGAGTCTGCGCTACGAGAACGGTGTGCTGGTGCAGGGTGCTACCCGTGGTGACGGTACGACCGGCGAGGATGTGACCCAGAATGTACGGACCATCGAATCGGTGCCCCTGCGCTTGCTCGGTTCCGATTTCCCCCGCGTGCTGGAAGTCCGTGGTGAGGTCTTCATGAGCCATGCCGGTTTCAAAGCGCTCAACGTGCGTGCCGAAAAAGAGGGCCAGAAGGCCTTCGTCAACCCCCGCAATGCGGCTGCCGGATCGTTACGTCAATTGGACTCCCGCATCACCGCGGAGCGGCCGCTGGAAATTTTCTGTTATGGCATCGGCGCAGTCGAAGGCAAGGCAATGCCCGAGCGACAGAGCGATATCCTGAAAAAACTGGGGAGCTGGGGTTTGCGGGTATATCCCGGTATCAAACGCGTTAAGGGGCTGGAAGGCTGTGCGGCCTATTATGCCGAGATGGAAAACCGACGCGAGAAGTTGCCGTTCGATATTGATGGCGTGGTGTTCAAGGTCGATCGACTGGACCTGCAACGGGAACTCGGATTTGTGGCACGCGCACCGCGCTGGGCGATCGCGCGAAAATTCCCCGCCCAGGAAGAGCTGACCCTGGTTCGCGATATCGAGGTGCAGGTCGGGCGTACCGGTGCGATTACGCCCGTGGCGCGTCTGGAACCGGTGTTTGTCGGCGGGGTCACCGTCACCAATGCCACGCTGCACAACGAGGACGAGGTGCAACGCAAGGACGTGCGGGTGGGCGATACCGTCATCGTGCGCCGTGCCGGCGACGTCATTCCCGAGGTTGTCGCGGTTGTGCCGGATCGCCGACCCAAGAATGCCCGGCGCTTCAAGATGCCGACCACCTGTCCGGTGTGTGGCTCAGCGGTGACAAAGGCGGAAGGCGAGGCGATTGCACGCTGCAGCGGCGGCCTGTTCTGTGGAGCCCAACGCAAAGAGGCCATCAAGCACTTTGCCTCGCGACGGGCGATGGATATTGAAGGACTGGGCGACAAACTGGTCGAGCAACTGGTCGACAACGCGCTCGTTCACGATATCGCCGATCTGTTCGCGCTGGAGGCCGGCGCGCTGGCTGAGCTCGAACGGATGGGCCAGAAGTCGGCGGAAAATCTGGTCGCGGCGCTGACCAAAAGCCGGACCACCACGCTGGCGCGTTTCCTGTTTGCCCTGGGGATTCGCGAGGTCGGCGAGGCCACGGCGCAGACTCTGGCCAACCATTTCGGCAGCCTGGAGGCGATTGAGGCCGCGCAACTGGACGATCTGCTGGCCGTGCCGGACGTCGGACCGGTCGTCGCCCAGCATATCCAGGCATTCTTTGCCGAGCAGCACAACCGCGACGTCATCGACAAGCTGATCAAAGCGGGCATCCACTGGCCCAGGATCAAGGTCAAACCGGCCGCCGAGCAGCCGCTGGCGGGCAAGACGTTCGTGCTCACCGGGACGTTGTCCGGCATGACCCGTGACGAGGCCAAGGCCGAATTGCAGGCGCGCGGGGCGAAGGTGAGCGGCAGTGTATCCAAGAAAACCGACTTCGTGGTTGCCGGGGCGGACCCCGGTTCAAAGCTGACCAAAGCCGAGGAACTCGGTATACCAACCCTTGATGAGGCAGGGCTGCGGAAGCTGCTCGCGTCCTGATCATGGCGGTCGGCTTGATTCGCTAGCTCATTGTACTACCGTCAAATTTACGTCCCGTCCGCATTCCCCACGGTTTCAACTTTTTCCACCGCTCGGCCGATGTAAGGCCAGGACGATGCGGGTTGGCCGGCCGTCAGCTGTCAGCCGCCCGGATTGTAGTGGATCACCATTCTCAGGAATGGTCGGCGAAGGAAAGACGCCTGCGGTTCTATGCACCTGACCAACAGTAAAAAGATTCTGTTTGCCGGCTTTGCCTCGGTCACGACCTTCATGGTCCTGCTGGCCGCAGTCGGGCTCGCCGTCGTGAACACTTCGATGCATCGCATCGAAGCCTTTGTCTATTCCAACAACCAGA
>JBFEJM010000085.1:0-8171 GCA_041553175.1 Gammaproteobacteria bacterium
CTGCCGCTGTTGAGTTATGGCGGCAGCAGTTTGGTGGTGATGTGTGTCGCGATCGGCCTGCTGCTGCGGATCGACTACGAAACGCGCTGTTCACTGGATCGGCTGCCCACCACCGCGCAGACACCGCGGCGCCGTGCCGTGCGGAGGTCCGCATGAACGACGCACGCCAGCGCAACTGGCCAAGCAACGCCATCCTGATTATGGCTGGAGGCACGGGCGGTCATATATTTCCGGCACTGGCGGTCGCCGAAGAACTGCGCGGGGCCGGTCATGCGGTGGTGTGGCTGGGCACGGAAGAAGGTCTGGAGGCGCATGTCGTGCCGGCCAATGGTTTTCCGATCGCCTGGATTCGCGTGCGTGGATTACGCGGCAAGGGTGTGCTGAAGATGCTGACGGCACCGTTCATGTTGGCCTGGGCCCTGCTGCAGGCGGGCTCGGTGCTGTTGCGCCTGCGCCCGCGCGCGGTACTGGGTATGGGAGGGTTTGTAACCGGACCCGGTGGTTTCATGGCCTGGTTGCTGCGCCGGCCGTTGCTCATACATGAGCAGAATTCCGTTGCCGGTATGACCAATCGCCTGTTGGCGCCGCTGGCATCCTGTGTCATGGAGGCGTTTCCGGGGAGTCTGCCGGCGCGACTCAAGCCGGTGCATACCGGCAATCCCGTGCGCGGTTCGATTGCCCGCATTGAGCCACCCGAGCAGCGTCTGATGCAACCGCATACCCGTATGCGCGTGTTGGTGCTCGGCGGTAGTCTGGGTGCGCAGGCCTTGAACGAGACGCTGCCACAGGCGCTTGCGGCAATGAGCGTAAGCGATCGGCCTGACGTTCGCCATCAGGCCGGCGCCCGTAATATCGATGCGGCCCGCGCGGCTTATCGCGATGCGGACATCGCGGCCGAGGTCGTGCCCTTTATCGAAGACATGGCCGAGGCCTATGCCTGGGCCGACCTGGTGGTGTGTCGGGCCGGCGCGCTCACGATTGCGGAACTGACTGCAGCGGGTGTCGCCTCTATTCTGGTGCCCTATCCGCACGCCGTCGATGATCATCAGACAGTCAACGCCCGCTACCTGGTCGATGCCGATGCCGCAATGCTGATCCCGCAGAGCCAGCTCACGGTTGAGCTGCTGGCCAGCCTGTTGCAGCAGTTTGCAGGTGAACGCGGTCGTCTGTTGCAGATGTCAAAGGCGGCCCGGCATCTGGCGCGTCCACAGGCGGCGCGCGATGTGGCTCGCCAATGTCTGCGGCTGGCCGGGCTTGCTGACAATCTCGGAGGTGCCACCGCATGAGCGAGTCAGGCATGCCCAATATAGCAGTACAGCCTGGCGGCATGGGGCGTGTGCGTCGCGTGCACTTTGTCGGCATCGGCGGCGCCGGCATGGGTGGTATCGCCGAAGTGCTGCGCAATCTGGGTTACGAAGTGCAGGGATCCGATCTGCGCGCAAACAGTGTCACCAAACGCCTGGAATCACTCGGTGCCGAAGTCTTCATCGGCCACAATGCCGACCATGTGCGCGACAGCGATGTCGTCGTGGTATCCACCGCCGTGCACAGCACCAATCCGGAAGTGGCGGCGGCACGTGAACGGCGTATCCCGATCGTGCCGCGGGCGGAGATGCTGGCCGAACTCATGCGCTTCCGCTACGGCATCGCGGTGGCCGGAACTCACGGCAAGACCACTACGACCAGTCTGGTGGCCAGTCTGCTGGCCGAAGGCGGACTCGATCCGACCTTCGTCATCGGCGGTCGCCTGAACAGCGCCGCCAGCCATGCGCGTCTGGGTGCCGGGCGTTACCTGGTGGCGGAGGCGGACGAAAGCGATGCGTCCTTCCTTTACCTGCAGCCGATGGTCGCGGTGGTGACGAATATCGACGCCGATCATCTGTCGACCTACGGCGGTGACTTCGGCCGGCTGAAGCAGACCTTCATCGAGTTCCTGCATCATCTGCCTTTCTACGGGCTGGCTGTTCTGTGTGTGGACGATGCCGACGTGCGCGAGATTCTGCCGGAGGTGACCCGCCCCGTGCGTACCTATGCCATCGATGCCGATAGCGACGCCGATTTGTGGATCAGCGACCTGCGGCAGACCGGCATGCAGATGCACTTCAACGTACACCGCAAGAATATCGCGCAGACAATGCCGATCACGCTGAATCTGCCGGGTCGGCACAACGTGCTAAACGCGCTGGCGGTGATCGCCGTGGCCAGTGAACTCGGTATAGATGATTCGGCGATTCAGAGCGGGCTGGCCAACTTCGCCGGTATCGGGCGACGGTTCCAGGTTTACGGTGAATGTACCGTTCCCGCCGGCAAGGTGCTGTTGGTCGACGATTACGGTCATCACCCGCGTGAGCTCGCTGCGGTGATCGACGCCATTCGAAACGGCTGGCCGGAACGGCGACTGGTGTTGGCCTTTCAACCGCATCGCTACACCCGCACGCGTGACCTGTTCGAAGACTTCGCGCAGGTGTTGTCGGGCGTCGATGCGCTGGTGCTGACCGAGGTCTATGCGGCCGGCGAGAATCCGATTGCAGGTGCGGATGGACGGGCTTTGAGCCGCGCCATCCGTCTGCGTGGGCAGGTCGATCCGGTGTTCGCTGACAGCGCCGGCGATCTGCCTGAGGTGTTGGCCGGCGTGCTGGCCGATGGAGATGTGCTGCTGATGGCCGGTGCCGGCGACATCGGTGCCGTATCGGCGGAGCTTGCCATGCAATGGCAGGCAGCAGGGGAGGACCGCCAATGAACCACGAAGCCGATCGTTTGCGTTTGCATATGGGGTGTGGGGAACCACTGCGCAGTCAGTTGCTGCTCGGTGTTCCGCGGTACTGGCTGCACGGCATCATCAAGGCTGCCAAAGACAAACCGGTGCACAGCGAGCGTGCATCGATGCAGAAATCTCATGGAGGCCGAAAGCGCGCATGATCGCTGCAGCCGACAATTCGATGTTGCGGGGCACACTCAGCCACGACGAACCCATGTCGCGTCATACCAGTTGGCGCGTGGGCGGGCCGGCACGGCGTTTCTATCAGCCGGCCGACATCGATGATCTGGCCAACTTCCTGGCCACGCTGCCGGCCGACGAGGAACTGATCTGGGTCGGTCTGGGCAGCAATCTGCTGGTGCGGGACGGCGGCATCGACGGTACCGTCATCGCGACCTTTGGCGGCATGAGCGATCTCAGTCTGCAGGGTAACGGTGTGGTGCGTGCCGAGGCCGGCGTCGCTTGCGCCAAGGTCGCGCGGTTCATGGCCCGGCACGGGTTGACCGGAGGTGAATTCCTGGCCGGCATTCCCGGCAGCATGGGCGGTGCGTTGGCCATGAATGCAGGGGCTTTCGGTGGTGAGACCTGGCAGTACGTCATCGCCGTCGAGACCGTTGATCGGACGGGCCAGCGGCACCTGCGTGAGCCATCCGAATATGAGATCGGCTATCGCCACGTACAGGGGCCGGCGAATGAATGGTTTGTCGCGGTGCAACTCCGGTTTGAGGCCGGTGAGAGCGATTCCGCCCAGCAACGGATCAAGGAACTCATGGAGCGGCGCAGGGCCACCCAGCCGACCAACCAGCCGAGTTGCGGTTCGGTATTCCGCAATCCGACCGGTGATCATGCCGCGCGCCTCATTGAGGCCTGTGGCCTCAAAGGACATTGCATCGGTGCTGCCTGTGTATCGGAGAAACATGCCAATTTCATTATCAATACCGGCGCTGCAACCGCGGCCGATATCGAGGCATTGATCGATTGGGTGCGCAGTGAAGTGCTGCGGGTGCACGATATCAAGTTGCAGGCGGAAGTTCGCATCGTGGGGCGCAGCGCATGAATGCCGTTGATGTCAGCCGTTTCGGTAAAGTTGCCGTACTCATGGGTGGGCGTTCCGCCGAACGCGAGGTTTCGTTGCGGTCGGGACGGGCGGTACTGGAGGCATTGCAGCGCAAGGCGGTCGACGCGCATGGCATCGATGTGGTTGATGGCACGGTGTTGGAACAATTGCGCGCGGGTGGATTCGCTCGCGCCTTCATTGCGCTGCATGGTCGCGGTGGCGAAGACGGCGTTATACAGGGTGCGCTGGAAACCATCGGCGTACCTTATACCGGCAGCGGTGTGCTGGGTTCGGCGCTGGCCATGGACAAGATCCGCAGCAAACAGATTTGGCAGTCCGCGGGATTGCCGACTCCGGCGTTCCGGATTCTGCGACGCGAAGATGATCTTACGGTGGTGGGTGACGAACTTGGCTTCCCGGTCATGATCAAGCCGGCGAAGGAAGGTTCCAGTATCGGCATGAGCAAAGTCGAGAAGGCCGCTGATCTGCGCGCGGCGGTTGTGGCGGCACAGAAATTCGACAGTGCGGTTCTGGCGGAAACCTGGATCACCGGCCGCGAATACACCGCCTCGATACTGGGTGATCAGGCGCTGCCGCTGATCCGTCTGGAAACGCCGCATGCCTTTTACGACTATGCGGCGAAGTACAGTGCCAACGATACGCAGTATCACTGTCCATGCGGTTTGAGCGCGACCGAGGAGTCCGCCTATCAGCAGTTGGCGTCCAGCGCTTTCGCGGCGGTTGCCGCGCGCGGCTGGGGGCGGGTCGATTTCATGTGTGATCGGGATGGCCAGGCCTATCTGATCGAGGTCAATACCGTGCCGGGTATGACCGACCACAGCCTGGTGCCGATGGCGGCGCGCGCCGCCGGTATCGATTTCGATACGCTGGCGTTGCGTATCCTCGAGACGAGCATGCAGACAGCGAGAGCGGAGATGCAGGTGCAGCATGGCGCGTAACAGGAAGGCGGCACAAGCGCGGCCCCGTCAACCCAAATTGTCGTGGTGGCAGCGACTGCGTCCGCTGCTGCTCGGAACCGCGCAGCTGTTGTCGCTGGCCGCACTGCTGAGCGCACTGGTCTGGGGTGTCACCTGGTTGCGCGACCCGCACAACATGCCGCTCCGCAGCGTGCACATTGAAGGTGAGTTCCGCAACTTGAGCGCGGAGCAGCTGCAGGCTGCCGTTTCGAGCGAAGTGCAGGGCGGATTCTTCTCCGTGGATGTCGATGCGGTCCGGCGTTCCGCGGAGGCGCTGCCCTGGGTGGCGTCCGCAACGGTACGACGGGTATGGCCGGATGGTTTGGATTTGCAGGTAGTCGAACAGCGGGCGGCGGCGCGCTGGGGTGAAACGGGCGCGGTCAACTTCAGCGGTCAACTGTTCGAGCCGGCCGCAGACACGATACCGCAGCACCTGCCGCAGCTCAGTGGTCCGACCGAACTGCGGCGTCGAGTGATAGAGCATTACATCGCTATGACGGAAGCATTGATGCCGCTGGAGCGGCGGGTTGCGAGTCTGTCGTTGGATGATCGCCGCTCATGGGTGGTGCGCCTCGACAATGGAGTCGAGTTGAAGCTCGGGCGGGAGAGCGCCCTGCAACGTATAGAGAAGTTCGTGAATGTTTATCCGACGGTATTCGCATCACGCGAATCCGAACTGAAAACTGTCGATTTGCGTTACAGCAATGGATTTGCCGTGCGCTGGGACCGGTCATCCGAAACGGCCGGCCAACAGCATGAGGGCTGAATTCCAAATGTCGAAGAAAGTAGATAAGAACATGATTGTAGGCCTGGATATAGGTACATCGAAGGTTGTGGCGATTGTCGGTGAAGTCACGCATGAAGGCAGCGTGGAAATCATCGGTATCGGCTCGCATCCTTCCCGCGGCATGAAGAAGGGTGTCGTGGTGAATATCGAATCCACCGTACATTCCATTCAACGCGCCGTGGAAGAAGCCGAGCTGATGGCTGGCTGCCAGATTCATTCGGTTTACGCCGGCATCGCCGGCAGCCATATCCGCAGCCTCAACTCGCACGGCATCGTGGCCATTCGTGACAAGGAAGTCACGCCGGGCGACGTCGAGCGCGTGATCGACGCGGCACGCGCGGTCGCGATTCCCGCTGACCAGAAAATTCTGCATATCCTGCCGCAGGAATTCATTATCGATAAGCAGGAGGGCATTCGCGAACCGGTCGGCATGTCCGGCGTGCGTCTGGAAGCCAAGGTGCATCTCGTGACAGGCGCGGTGAGTGCGGCGCAGAACATCATTAAATGCGTGCGACGCTGCGGGCTGGAAGTCGATGACATCATCCTCGAGCAGCTTGCTTCCAGCTATTCGGTGCTTACCGAAGATGAGAAAGAGCTGGGTGTGTGCCTGGTTGATATCGGCGGTGGCACCACCGATATCGCCGTATTCACCGAAGGCTCCATTCGACACACGGCGGTGATTCCGATCGCAGGCGATCAGGTGACCAATGATATCGCCGTCGCATTACGCACGCCCACGCAGCACGCCGAGGAAATCAAGATCAAGTATGCCTGTGCACTTGCGCAGTTGGCCGCGGCGGATGAAACCATCGAGGTCCCCAGTGTGGGTGATCGTGCCGCGCGCAGACTGGCGCGACACACGCTGGCGGAAGTGGTTGAGCCGCGTTACGAAGAACTGCTGGCGTTGGTGCAGGCGGAATTGCGCCGCAGCGGCTTCGAGGATCTGGTGGCGGCAGGCATCGTGCTGACCGGCGGCAGCTCCAAGATGGAAGGACTGATCGATCTCGCCGAAGAGATTTTCCATATGCCGGTGCGGCTGGGCTCACCCCAGTATGTGGCCGGACTGGTCGACGTGGTGCGCAATCCGATCTATGCCACTGGCGTCGGCCTGCTGCTGTTCGGTAATCAGAATCGTGCGCAACGCGGCATGGAGGCGCAGTTCGGACGTGGCATGCGCGGTGTGTGGGCACGTATGCGGAGTTGGTTTCATGGCAATTTTTAATCGAGTGTTGAGTGATGAGCCTTGGGGTTCGGAGGAGTCCTCCATGGCTCATGACTCGCCATTCGCGGCAAGGCGCGATGGATGAGTGACAACGCGCGAACCACAACAGTGAAGTTACCCTGGTACTAGGAAAGAGGAGACGAGACAATGTTTGAATTAATGGATGCATACAGCCAGAACGCAGTCATCAAAGTGATGGGCGTGGGCGGTGGTGGTGGCAACGCCGTACAGCATATGGTGGAAGCCAACATCGAAGGCGTGGATTTCATCTGCGCAAACACTGACGCACAGGCACTGCAGAACATCAATGCGCGGGTCGCATTGCAACTGGGTGCCGGTATGACCAAAGGCCTCGGTGCCGGTGCCAACCCGGACATCGGTCGGCATGCGGCGATGGAAGATCGCGAGCGCATCATGGAAGTCATCGACGGCGCCGACATGCTGTTCATCACAGCCGGTATGGGTGGCGGTACGGGAACCGGCGCAGCACCGGTGGTGGCGCAGGTGGCGAAAGAGCTCGGTATTCTGACTGTCGCCGTTGTCACCAAACCATTTCCGTTCGAAGGCCGCAAGCGTATGGCGGTTGCGGAGAAGGGTATCAAGGAACTCGGTCAGTACGTGGATTCGCTGATCACCATTCCAAATGAGAAGCTGCTGGCGGTGCTGGGCAAGAATATCAGTCTGCTGGATGCCTTCAAATCCGCCAACGACGTACTGCTGGGTGCCGTTCAGGGTATCGCGGAACTCATCACCCGGCCGGGTCTGATCAACGTCGACTTTGCCGACGTGCGCACGGTGATGTCGGAAATGGGTATGGCCATGATGGGGTCCGGTCGTGCCATCGGTGAGGACCGCGCCCGCGAGGCGGCCGAAGCGGCGATTGCCAGTCCGCTGCTGGAAGACGTCAATCTGTCCGGCGCGGCCGGCATTCTGGTCAATGTGACCGCAGGCATGAATCTGTCCATCGGTGAGTTCGAGGAAGTTGGTAACGTAGTCAAGGAGTTCGCCTCCGAGAACGCCACGGTGGTGGTCGGTACGGTGATCGATCCGGAAATGACCGATGAACTGCGTGTCACGGTGGTGGCCACGGGTCTGGGTGGGCACCAGCAGGCACAGCTGCCCGAGGAACCGAAAGTGAAGCTGGTGGAGAAGAAGAGTGATGGCGAACCCGACTACCAGAAGCTGGATCGCCCCACGGTGATCCGCAAGCGGGCGGCAGGGGCCGATTTCCAGGCGCCGTCAAACTACGATTCCGACCTCGAATACCTGGATATTCCTGCCTTCTTGCGGCGGCAGGCGGACTGAAAGCCCGGTAAAGCGTTGTCGCCGCAACCGGTCGAACCGGCCGTCTAGTCTCCTCGGGACGGGGC
>JBFEJM010000086.1:0-8064 GCA_041553175.1 Gammaproteobacteria bacterium
AGCCACTGATTCAAGCGGAAAACAAGCCACTTCGCTTCAGCGGTAACGCCATCCGTCCTGTTCCGCCGCTATGACGATACGCGCGCAGGCCTCGGCATCGGAGTCGGCCTGATGATGGTTCAGATCGATGCCGAGATGGCGGCAGACATCGGGCAGTCTGGTCGGATAGATATCCCACTGCGCGCGCGCCAGCCGCACAGTGCAAACGAACGACTGGTCCGGATCCGCCAGCCCGTAAGTGGCGCAGCAAGCGCCAAGCACACCTTTATCAAACGGTGCATTATGCGCGGCAAGGAATTCAACCCCTGACAGTTCGCGTGCGATGTCAGTCCAGACCACATCGAAGACCGATGCGTTCTTCACGTCATTCCATGTCAACCCGTGGATATGAGTGAAGGCGAACTCAGGTGTGGGCGGACGGATCAGCTCATACAGACGCTGCACAATACGACCCTGCTCGACAATGACGACCCCGACCGCGCAGGCGCTATCGCGGCCATAGCTGGCGGTCTCGAAATCTATCGCGGCAAAGCGGGTCATCGGGTTGGCGCGTCCACATTCATTTACCAGAAGCCTGCTCTAAAGCGCTACTCGGGAATCCGGGTAAGGCGCGAGCCCGGCGACAACTGGAGTTTACACGCAGTCAATGCTCGTCGCAGCCTGGTCCTGCGACTGATCCTGCAGTGGTTGATCCGCGATTTTCAGTCGCGTCATAGAAAAGGCCCGCTCCGACAGGAAACGGGCCAGGTCTGACCGCAGTATCGGCGCGCGATGCGCTGCGGCGTATTGCTTGGCTTCCGAGTGCGGACTAACGCATCTCAGTGGCCGATATGCCCGGAAAAGAATTTCGGGCCGGCACCGAAGGGCGGCTGCACGAAGGTCGTATCCGGCGTATTGTCCGGCTGACCGATCTGCATCGCCTCGTCCTGTGCCGGGTTGCCCACGATGCTTGAGTCCACCGTGCTTATTCGGCCGACACCGAACTGTGCCTCAGTGACGGTCCTGCCCGGCAGCCAATCCAGATAACTGCGCATCGCGTGCACCGGGTGCAGGAAGGTATCCGGTGCGACCTGCTTGACCGTGGTACCGACGATGACCGCGCTATCATTGACCGGGGGAACCACCATAATAGCGCTGGCATAGTCATCCGGATCGCTCAGCGCAAAGAACTGGAAACCGGATCCACCACCGGTACGGCAGACTTCATCCAGCGGATTGCCATGACCGTAGCAGGAGGCGAAGCGATAGCGCTTGCCGGGATCCAACGCTTCCCCGCCGACCTTGATGTCGACGCTGCGACCGGTGGAACTGCCGAATGGCCGGTTCTTCAGATCGACGGTCTGCTCGATGTTGGCCAACCCCAGATACCAGCCGCCGCGCTGCATAAAGACGTTGCGGTCGAACACCGCGGCCAGGATTGTCTCGAGACTGCGCTGTACCGACTGGCCGGAAAACTCCGCATAATTGACCGCCGGCGCGATCGGGAACCAGGTATACAGATCACGCAGCGTGATATCGGCGCCCGGCAGTACCGCGTTGCCAAAGCGGAAGCCATTGGCCATCGAGATATCGACCGGGATGACCGTATTGGTCACATCCAGAATGGCATCGGCGATGAAGTTATTCAGCGTGTCTTCCAGAACGTGATGACGCAGCAGCAGGGTGTCCGTCGAACCCACCACAGTATCCAGACCCTCGACCAGCTGCAGACCGCGCTGGGTGGTATCACCACAGCCGGGACTGCAGAAGCCGCCGGGCATGAAGGTATGGCGGATCAGATCGTCACCGCTGACAAACGGCGCCTCGATCCAGGCGACCAGTTCCGCCATGGCCGAATCCTCTGCGACGCTCTCATCGACCGCGATCGCCTCCCAGGTAAAATCCACCACCTTGCTGTCGGCGACCTGCACATCGAGCCGGCCGATATACATATCACGGTTGGTTTCCACCACGATGGCCGCCCCGCGCGCCAATCGGGCTTTTTCCGGTCCACTCAAACGCTCACCCGGTACTGTCCGGACCACGCCATGCTTGTCGGCGAGCAGCGCGCCCAGTGTGATTTCATGGGTATGCGCCGAGTACATCACGTCGATGTCCTCGAAACTTTGCGCGATCTTGATGTTCTGCGACAGACCGAGTTCCGACTGCACCACAATCAGCTGAGCCCCGGCCGCCTTGACCTCGTCAATGATGCCGGGCAGTTCTTCCACGCCTTGCGTGAAGCGCAGACCGATATTGAAGGTATCCGCCTGCTGCGGCACGATGGCGGCCGTGAGACCGATCACCGCGATACGGACACCGTTACGTTCGATGATTCTGTAGGCATCCAACACCCGATTGCGATTGGGTACAGGCGCATCGTTGTATGCATTGACCGCGACTGCCGGAAACTGTGCCTTGATGACACCGACGCCGGCAGGGGTCGGGTTCGGTGCGGTTGCAGTGTTCTCGGCGCAGGCATAGCCACTGGCTGCATCAGTCAGGCCCGGGATCACCGGAATATCATCGCAGCCGATATAGGCCGACATCACACGGATATTCGGCGGCACGGTCGGAAACGGCGGCCGGTCGGCGAAACGGTTACGGAACACGGCCGGACCATAACCGAAATCCCAGTTGCCCGGCGTAAAGACATCAATGCCGAAGGCATTCATCGCCACCATCATGGCATCCCCGACCGTGAACATCGCTTCGGCGCTGCCATGAGTCAGGTCGCCGGTCGACAGCAGGACGGCCTCGGGGTTATCCGAACGGATATCGTCGACCACTGTCTTGAGCCGGGCGAGACCGCCGGCGCTGGCGACCTGTCGCTCCGTCCCATCATTGTTTTTAAGTACCGCGGCATGCGGCACCAGCGTGCCATGCAGATCGCCCATCTCTATCAGTGTTACCGTTTTGCCGGCAAACGCCTCGGATGCGAACGACCCCATAACCAGCAGCAGTGGCCACAGAACACTGCGACCGTTGATCATTGAATTGAATTTCATTCTGGACTCCTTCGACGGCTTATTGTTTGACTGGGCTCCGTCTTCGTCAGCAAACGGGCTATATTGATGACGGACTCGCGTTTACCGCACATACGGCAACGACTCCCAGATTGAACAAGAACCGATAGCATCGGCTTCATTCACCTTTCTTAAAGATGCCAAGCAGCCGGGTAATATTCCTTTATTAATGCTCATGCAGAGTTGCAATCCCGCAGGACGCTGAATAATCGTGAGTAATCGACAGAAATAATTCTGTGGTCAGCATGCATACCGTTTTGTTGCTGTCCTGACATGAAAGTCGGAATGCCAAATCTTGTAACGGATTCGCCAATTATTTGTCAGTTAGCGTAAATCCACTTATATACAGAAGAACGGATTGCGCAGCACCCTGGCAACTCACTCGAGCCACGATTCGTGCATGCATCGTGAATCAGGCATCGAAGATCTGCGCCTCAGCTCGGCCATAGAAGGCATACATATGCTTTGCGTTCCAATTCACGGGGTATGGACAGGCGTTACACGGCTGCGTCATGACGACCTACTGCCGGGCAAGTGAGACTATAACCGTGCTGTACGCGTCATCCGCATACGCGCTTTGCGCGCGAAGCACCATGTTGTATAAACATGATCCAGGGGAATTAGCCCGCCAAGAGATAGCGCCATGAAGAAGCCGGAATCACATTATAAGAAGGAAGACGAAAACTACTTGGTGGAAATAAAACTCAACGAAGTCCGACAAATATTCAACTCTTTTGATCCGGCGCCGTTTCGGGACAAAGACCTGGAGGCAAACGCGGAAAACTATATCGTTGATTCGGTCCAGGAGCTTCATCTCGATACACCCGTCAAGCTGATATTGCATTTGCCGCAACAGACCTGCACCGAAGAAGCCATCAGTAGCGTACCCGTTGCTATTCACAACTACTTCAGTTACCGCGCCGACATTACTGCAAAGGAGTTGCGATTCACCCTGCATCAGGGTCGTATAGCGCTGGCCATCGGTTTGGTTTTTCTGTTCATGTGTATCGCGGCGCAGCAACTGATCGCATCATTGGAAAAATCCGGTTTGATGTGGTCAATCATTGAGGAAGGGTTTCTGATCAGTGGCTGGGTTGCCATGTGGCGGCCCATTGAGGTCTTTCTGTATGACTGGTGGCCTATACGAAGAAAACGCCGCATCTACGAAAAACTGGCGAGAATGAAAGTGGAGTTGCGTGGTTACGAATGAGATAAAAGACCAGGCCTGAACTGTCGTCGATTGATAAAACACCGCCAACTCCAGCCTATTCGGCGAAGCGGCATAAAATCCTGCGCTCAACACCGTAACTCCGGCTCGGTTACACCACCCCTCTCGCTCGCGCGAGACAGTCAGATAGCATTACTCGTAGCAGGCAACCCGCAAACACCGTCCGAAATGCTAATAGGTCGTATTTCCACATCATTCCCCGGCGCCAAGCCACTTTCCCCGGATCACTTTCTTGATACATTATTATTAATTGCAACCAATGCAACCAAACGGCAACCGTCAGGTCCATAATCAGCATTATGACAATACTAACGGTCAACTCAGGCAGTTCTTCGCTTCGGCTTGCAGCCTTTGTCGGCGATCAGAGCAATCCGCAGCAGATCGCCGGGGCAAGATTCGATACACATGACGGGCCGGCGGACAAACTGCTCAGCCGTTTTGTCGACGAACACGAACTCACTCCGGTTGAAGCGGTTGTCCATCGTATCGTGCATGGCGGCGCCGAGTTTTCCGGCCCCAGCCTGATCGACCAACGGGTCGAAGTGCTTCTTACGCAACTGGCGCCGCTCGCGCCGTTACATAACGCCGCCGCGCTGGAACTGATACATGCAAGCCACGCGCTGTTTGGCGTGGATACGCCACAAGTCGCGGTATTCGACACCGCGTTCTATCACGACCTGCCTGCGGTCGCCGCCAATTACGCGCTGCCTGCTGAACTTGTCGCCCGCCACGGCCTTCGCCGCTATGGCTTTCACGGGCTGGCCCATCAGGCCCTGTGGCAGCGTTGGTCCGTATTGCAGGCAGGTCAGTCACCGGCCGGACGCA
The DNA here is from genome assembly GCA_041553175.1 of Gammaproteobacteria bacterium. Classification (GTDB taxonomy): domain Bacteria; phylum Pseudomonadota; class Gammaproteobacteria; order Thiohalobacterales; family Thiohalobacteraceae; genus JAHJQQ01. The sequence goes on from JBFEJM010000086.1 coordinate 5,059, forward strand.
TCATTTCCCTGCAACTCGGATCGGGTTGTTCCATCACTGCCACCCATAACGGTAAGCCTGTGGATACCTCGATGGGGTTTACACCGCTGGAAGGACTGATGATGGCGACACGTTGCGGCGATCTGGATCCCGGACTGGTGTTCTATCTGCAGCGCAATCTCGGCATCGGCGTCGCCGAACTGGAGGACACGCTCAATCGCCGCAGCGGCCTGCTCGGGGTGTCGGGTCTGAGCGCGGATATGCGTGTTCTGCTGGAAGCCGCCACGCCCGCGGCGCAATTGGCGATAGAGCTATACTGCTATCGCGCCAGCAAATATATCGGCGCCTATCTCGCTGCACTGGGTGGAGTGGACGGTATTGTTTTCGGCGGCGGGGTCGGTGAAAACGCACCCTCGATACGCGCACGCATCCTGGCCACTATGGACTGGGCGGGCATTCACCTCGACCCGGCCCTGAATCAAGCCGCAATCGGCCGGGAACAATGCATCAGCAAGGCGGGCAGCCCGGTCACTATCTGGGTGTTGCCCGTGGATGAACAACGGCTCATGGCCGGTCAGGCCTACGAATTACTAAGCGAGTTATAGTCATTCATCGGAGTTCCCGCAGTACGCTCGACCAAGGAGAATACGGATGAGCAAGCCCAAGACCATCACACCGACCGACACACCCCTGAATCCTCAGGAACTCGAACAGCTCCACGCCTACTGGCGGGCCTGCAACTACCTGGCCGTGGGCATGATCTACCTGCGCGGCAACCCGCTGCTGCGGGAATCACTTAAGGTGGAGCACATCAAGGAACGGCTGCTTGGGCACTGGGGCAGCAGTCCGGGCCTGAGTTTTCTGTATGTTCATCTCAATCGTCTGATCAACAAATACGATCTCAATGCGATTTATCTGGCCGGCCCGGGGCATGGCGCGCCGGGTGTGCTCGCACCGGTTTATCTGGAAGGAACCTATTCCGAGATCTATCCGAACAAGGCCGAGAATGAAGCGGGTCTGCTGCATTTCTTTCGCGATTTCTCCTTTCCGGGCGGTATCGGCAGTCACTGCACACCGGAAACCCCCGGCTCCATCCATGAGGGTGGCGAGCTGGGCTACAGCCTGTCGCATGCCTTTGGCGCCGCCTTTGACAATCCGGACTTGCTGGTGACGGTCATGGTCGGGGACGGCGAAGCGGAAACCGGACCGCTGGCCACTGCCTGGCACTCGAATAAGTTTCTCAATCCACGCCGGGATGGCGCCGTGCTGCCGGTTCTGCATCTCAATGGTTACAAGATCAACAACCCCACCGTGCTGGCACGCATTTCCCACGAGGAATTGGAGGCACTGTTCAAAGGCTGTGGCTGGACGCCGTATTTCGTTGAAGGTGACGATCCTGAGTCGATGCATCAAACCATGGCCGCCACGCTCGAACACTGCGTGCAGGAAATCCGCCGTATTCAGGAAGCAGCACGGGATACGACAACCGAACCGCCCTCACGGCCCCGCTGGCCGATGATCGTACTGCGCAGCCCCAAGGGCTGGACCGGGCCGAAAGTGCTGGATGGACACAATATCGAGGGCAGTTGGCGCTCACATCAGGTACCGCTGGCCAAGGTTCACGAAGAGCCCAACCAGCTCAAGCACCTTGAGGACTGGTTGCGCAGCTACCGGCCCGAGCAACTGTTCGACGCCGATGGCCGCCTGATCAGCGAACTGAAAGCGTTGGCGCCGCGCGGCAATCGGCGCATGAGCGCCAACCCGCACGCCAATGGCGGTGTGCTGCGCAAGGCGCTGCGTATTCCCGACTTCCGCAACTACGCAGCCAAGGTTTCCAGCCCCGGCGCAAGCGTGGCCGGCAATACCTTCCCTCTGGGCCAGATGCTGCGTGATATCCTGCGGGAAAATCCGGATAACTTCCGGGTCTTCGGCCCGGATGAGACCTCGTCCAATAAACTGCACGCCGTTTATGAAGCCAGCAAGAAAACCTGGCTGGCCGACATCCTGCCGCAGGATGCCGACGGCGGTGAACTCGCGGCCGATGGGCGGGTGATGGAGGTGTTATCCGAACACACCCTGGAAGGCTGGCTGGAAGGCTATTTGCTGACGGGACGGCATGGCTTCTTTTCCACCTACGAAGCCTTCGTGCATGTCATCGACTCCATGTTCAACCAGCATGCGAAATGGCTGGATGGCGCCGAAGACATTCCCTGGCGAGCGCCGGTGTCCTCGCTGAATCTGCTTATCACCTCGACCGTCTGGCGCCAGGACCACAACGGTTTTACCCATCAAGACCCCGGCTTTCTCGATCTGGTCGTAAACAAGAGTCCGACCGTCACCCGCATCTATCTGCCACCGGACGTCAATACACTCCTCAGTGTCGCCGACCACTGCCTGCGCAGCAGCAATGATGTCAATGTGATCGTCGCGGACAAGCAGCAACACCTGCAGTATCTGGATATGGATGCCGCGATTCGCCATTGCACCAAAGGCATCGGCATCTGGGACTGGGCCAGCAATGATCAGGGAGTGGAGCCGGATGTGGTCATGGTCGGTTGTGGCGATGTACCCACCCAGGAGGCACTTGCCGCCGTTCAATTGCTGCGTGAACATTTTCCGGATCTGAAGATACGCTTCATCAATGTAGTGGATCTGTTTACCCTGACCTCAGCCAATGAACATCCGCATGGACTTTCCGATCGGGACTTTGACAGCCTCTTTACTCTGGACAAGCCGGTTATTTTCAATTTCCACGGTTATCCCTGGCTGATTCACCGACTCGCTTACCGGCGCACCAATCACGTCAATTTGCATGTGCGCGGCTACAAGGAGAAAGGCAATATCAACACGCCGCTGGACTTGGCCATCAAGAACGAAATCGACCGCTTCAGCCTGGCGATCGACGTGATCGACCGCGTGCCGCGCTTGCAGGTGGCGGGCGCGCACGTCAAGGAAAAGCTGCGCGGGATGAAGATCCGCCACCGCGCCTACGCTCATGAGCACGGCCTCGACCGGCCGGAGATCCGC
>JBFEJM010000087.1:0-7934 GCA_041553175.1 Gammaproteobacteria bacterium
AGGGTGGCGTCAACCGTCTGCACCGTCCCCTGACTCTGTTTGATGGCGGTATCCGGGTCTTTCAGGCCATGGCCGGTCAGAGTGCAGACGATCGAACTGCCTTCCGGAATCTTGCCGTTCTTGACGTCGCGCAGCGCACCGGCCAATGACGCCGCCGAGGCCGGTTCGCAGAACACACCCTCGCGTTCGGCCAGCAGCTTCTGCGCCGCGAGTATTTCCTCGTCGCTGCATTCATCGAACCAGCCGCCGGATTCCTCTTTGACCTTCCAGGCCTGATCCCAGGACTGCGGATGACCGATGCGAATCGCCGTCGCGACGGTCTCGGGGTTGTCGACCATGGCGCCGCGCATGAAGGGCGCGGCACCGGCGGCCTGATAGCCGACCATTTTCGGCCGGTTGCCGACAATCGCGCCGCCGGCATAGGCGCAGTGCCCGTTGCAGAACGCACAGGCGCCGGTCACTTTATCGCCGGACGCCGACGAATACTCGCAGTAGCCGATCCAGTGCGCGGTGATATTGCCGGCATTACCCACCGGCAGACAGTGATAGTCGGGCGCGCGGCCGAGTTCCTCGACAATCTCGAACGCCGCCGTCTTCTGTCCCTGCAGGCGATAGGGATTGATGGAATTCACGATCGTGACCGGTGCTTCGTTGGCGACATCCTTGACCAGCTGCATGCCGTCATCGAAGTTACCGCGGATCTGCAGCACCGTCGAGCCGTGCATCATCGCCTGCGCCAGCTTGCCCATGGCGATCTTGCCTTCCGGAATAAGCACGAATGCGGTAATGCCCGCACGCGCGGCATAGGCCGCGGCGGCCGCGGATGTATTGCCCGTCGACGCGCAGATAATCGCCCGGCTGCCTTCTTCCACCGCCTTGGTCACGGCCATGGTCATGCCGCGGTCCTTGAACGAACCGGTCGGATTCAGACCTTCGTACTTGACGTAGATGTCCACTTCCTTGCCGATCACGCGCGGAATGTTGTTGAGGCGGATCAGCGGCGTGTTGCCCTCACCCAGACTGATGATGCGGGTGTCGTCGTGGATCGGCAGACGATCGCGGTAACGTTCGATGAGACCGGTATAACGGGGACGGAATGGCATGGGCTTGTACCTTGCTATGAATTGTGATCTTGCATAAACGATATTCTGTAGGGTGCGTCGAGGCACAGCCTGACGCACCGGAGTTCGCGGTGCGGTGCGTCGCTGCGCCGACGCACCCTACGGTAGCTTTTAGTTAGCGCTCAGATACTCCAAGCGAATACGCGTGACGGTGCCCTCGATGGAATCCAGCGCCTCGATCTTGGCGATGGCCTGATTCATCTGCCCTTCGCGCACGACATGCGTCAGCAGAATGATCGGGACACGTGTCTCTTCCGGTGCGGCCTCTTTCTGGATGATCGCTTCGATGCTGATCCCCTGATCACCGAGAATGCGGGTGACGTCCGCCAGTACGCCCGGCTTGTCCAGGGCCAGCAGACGCAGATAGTACGCCGTTTCGATATCCTCCATCGACAGCACCGGGAAATCCGACAGGGAGTCGGGCTGGAACGCCAGGTGCGGTACGCGATTGCCCGGATCGGCCGTCAATACGCGAACCACGTCGACGATATCCGCCACGACTGCGGATGCGGTCGGCTCGGACCCCGCACCGGCACCGTAATAGAGCGTCGGACCCACCGCATCGCCCTTCACCAGCACGGCGTTCATCACACCATCGACATTGGCGATCAGACGCCGTTCCGGAATCAGCGTCGGATGCACGCGCAGCTCGATGCCTTTGTCGGTTCGGCGCGAAAAGCCCAGATGCTTGATGCGATAACCCAGCTCTTCGGCATAGGACACATCGTCGCGGGTGATTCTGCTGATGCCCTCGGTGAAGGTCTTGTCGAACTGCAGCGGAATACCGAAGGCGATCGAGGCCAGGATGGTCAGCTTGTGCGCGGCATCGATACCCTCGACGTCAAAGGTCGGATCGGCCTCGGCATACCCCAGCGCCTGCGCCTCGGCCAGCACATCGGCGAAGTCGCGACCCTTGTCGCGCATCTCGGTCAGAATGAAGTTGCCGGTGCCGTTGATAATGCCCGCCAGCCATTCGATCCGGTTCGCTGCCAATCCCTCACGGATGGCCTTGATGATCGGAATGCCGCCACCGACGGCCGCTTCGAACGCGACCATCACGCCCTTGTCCTGCGCCGCCTTGAAGATCTCGTTGCCGTGCAGGGCGATCAGCGCCTTGTTGGCCGTGACCACATGCTTGCCATTGGCGATTGCCTGCAGCACCAGATCCAGTGCCGGCTTATAGCCGCCGATCAGCTCGACGACGATATCGATATCCGGATCGTTGACGACGGCAAAGGCGTCGTCGGTGACTTTGATCTTGTCCACACCGGGCAGTCGGCCGGGATCGTAGTCGCGGGCGGCCGCATGTGAAATCCGGATGCCGCGTCCTGCCCGGCGTGCGATTTCATTCGCATTGCGGGACAACACATTGAAGGTGCCGCCGCCGACCGTGCCCAGACCCAACAACCCTACGTTAACCGGTTTCACAAATTATCCCCCTGCGGATGCCACTTTCTTTTGATCTTTACGGAACATGTCCTTGATGCCGCGTACGGCCTGACGGGTGCGGTGCTCGTTTTCGATCAGCCCGAACCGCACGTGATCATCGCCGTATTCACCGAAGCCGATACCGGGCGCGACCGCGACCTTGGCCTCGCTAAGCAGCTTTTTGGAGAACTCCAGTGAACCGAGATGCCTGTATTGTTCGGGGATCGGCGCCCAGACGAACATGGTCGCTCTTGGTTTCTCGACCGGCCAGCCGATGGAATTCAGCCCCTCGCACAACACATCGCGACGCTTGCGATAGGTTTCGGCGATTTCGCGCACACAGTTCTGCGGGCCTTCCAGTGCGCTGATCGCCGCGATCTGAATGGGCGTGAACATGCCGTAGTCGAGATAGGATTTCATTCGCGCCAGCGCCGCCACCAGTGTCTTGTTGCCGCACATGAAGCCGACGCGCCAACCCGGCATGTTGTAGCTCTTGGACAGCGAGAAGAACTCCACCGCACAATCGACCGCGCCCGGCACCTGCAGAATGGACGGTGCGACATAGCCGTCAAAGGCCAGATCGGCATAGGCGATGTCATGCACCACCCAGATTTCATGCTCGCGCGCGATCTGGATGATGCGCTCGAAGAAATCCAGCTCGACGCACTGCGTGGTCGGATTGCCGGGGAAGTTCAGAATCAGCATTTTGGGTTTCGGCCAGGAATCCTTGATCGCCTTTTCCAGTTCAACGAAAAAGTCGATCCCCTCCACCAGCGGCACATGGCGGATATCCGCACCGGCGATGACGAAACCGTAGGGATGAATCGGATAGGCGGGATTCGGCACCAGCACGGCGTCGCCCGGTCCAAGTGTGGCCAGCGCGAGATGGGCCAGGCCTTCCTTTGACCCGATGGTCACGATCGCCTCGGTTTCCGGATTGAGGGTCACATCGAAGCGACGCTTGTACCAGTCGCAGATGGCCTTGCGCAGACGCGGAATACCCTTGGACAGCGAATAGCGATGGGTATCGCCGCGCTGCGCCGCCTCCACCAGTTTCGCCACAATATGCCCCGGCGTCGGCTGGTCGGGATTGCCCATACCGAAATCAATAATGTCTTCGCCACGGGCGCGCGCCTTGGCCTTCAGCTCGTTGACGATGTTGAAGACGTAGGGTGGCAGGCGCTTGATGCGCTGAAATTCGTCGAACAAAGCGGCAATACCCTGAAAAATTAACGATTTGTTTTTTCTCTGCCTCACCCTGCGTGAGACAGCGATGGAACTGCGCAGAGTACTGAAATCACCGCCAGGATACAAGATGTCGAATTCAAAAGTCTTTGAAATCTAAAGCATGTATCGGAACCCACCCCGACCGCGCTGCCGACTATAATCGCCCCGCCTCTGGCCCCGGCGGTGCGAGCCCGGTATCTTTGCACCATGCGCTTTGCCCAGGACGACAGCGAGGGACGTTTTCAGATCCAGGCCTATGGGCCGGGGGAGTTGACTGTTAACGCGGAAACCCTGACCCAAAGCCTCATCGTCAGCCCGGAACGGTTGATACGCGACTGGGCGCCCCAGTCCTTCGACGACCTCAGTCGTGAACATTTGTCGGTGGCCGCCGAACTGCGGCCCGAAATACTCATCCTGGGAACGGGTGCGCGCCAGCGCTTTCCGCGCGGCGATGTCATCGGTCCGCTGCAGGCTCAGGGAATCGGTGTGGAGGTCATGGATACCGCGGCGGCCTGTCGCACCTATAATGTCCTGGTCAGTGAAAGGCGACGAGTCGCCGCCGCCCTGTTCATGATTTGAACGATTAGACAATTCTGGAATCACATACTAATGATGACGCAGTCACATTCCACAACGACACCCCCGCCACTACGCCTATACCCGTGGGTTTGGCTCGCGCTGTTACTGTCACTGGCAGGCTGCCAGGCCACCGAATCGGTAGAGACACAGGACATGACTGAGGAACTCAAACAGGATTTCGCGACGCTGGCGACGGGCCGGATATTCTTTGGCCATCAATCGGTCGGAAAAAACATCATTGCGGGTATCGAGGATCTGCAGCAGTCAATCCCTGACAACAGGATCAATATTGTCGAACTGGGCAACAACCTGCCGGGGAGTTATCTGGTGCATTCCCGGGTGGGTGAAAACACCAAGCCGACATCCAAGTGCGATGACTTCAAACGTATAATCGATACAGACCTAGCGGACAAGATCGATTACGCGCTGCTGAAGTTCTGCTATATCGACATCCGGGAGAAAAGCGACGTCGAGGCGATTTTCGCTCATTACCGAAAAACGCTCGATGAACTCAAGGCGCATCATCCGGAAATCACTTTCATCCATGTGACCGCGCCACTGCGACACAGCCCCAGTGGCGTAACCATCTGGCTGCGTGAATTGATCGGCCAGCCGAACCGCAGCAAACTGGCCAACATCAAACGCAACGAGTTCAACGCCCTGTTGCGTAGCACCTATGCCAGCGATCCCATCCTCGATATCGCGGAAAGTGAATCGACCTACCCGGACGGGCGACGGGAATCGTTCAGTATGAATGGCAAGACATACTACGGAATGATCGGTGCCTATACCCACGATGGCGGTCACCTCAACGAAACCGGCCGGCAACATGTGGCCGCAGACTTGGTCCGCGGTGTAGCCGCGATCATGCGCTCGCGAAACGGTAGCGATTCCTAACAACATTCGAATCGCGCGCTGTAACAACAATAATCCAGGACACCCCCCATGCCGGCCGTTCCCGACAATACTCATTCTGTCGCCCGCAGCCTGATGATCATCGCCGCGGTGGTTATTATCATCGCCGGCATGCGTGCGTCGCAGACCATGCTGGTGCCTTTCCTGCTGTCGCTGTTCATCGCGGTCATCAGTGTGCCGCCGATGCTGTGGCTGCAGCGGCGCGGACTGCCCACCGGCGTGGCGATTCTGGTCGTCATACTCGGCATACTCTCTGTCGCCCTGCTTATCGGTTTTCTGGCGGGAAGCTCGCTGGACGACTTCTATCTGGCCTTGCCGAAGTATCAAACGGATCTGCAGAACCGGCTGGGCGGTGTCATCGGCTGGCTCGGCACCCATGGCATCACCCTGCCGCGCGAGAAACTCATGAGTATTGTCGACCCGGGTGCCGCCATGCGCCTGGCCACCAATGTTCTTGCCGGCCTCGGCAATGTCATGACCAACGCCCTGCTGATCTTTCTCACCGTCGTCTTCATGTTGTTCGAGGCCTCCAGCTTCCGCCACAAGATCGGTATCGCCTTCGGTGACCCCGACCGCACGTTCGCGCACTTCGCCTCGTTCGCCAACAATCTGAAACGCTATGCCGCGATCAAAACACTGGTGAGTCTCGCCACCGGCGGACTGATCGCCCTCTGGCTGTTGATTCTGGGCGTGGACTATCCGTTGTTGTGGGGAACGCTCGCCTTTCTGCTCAATTACATCCCCAATATCGGTTCGATCATCGCCGCGGTCCCGGCCGTATTGCTCGCGCTGCTTCAGTTCGGTATCGGTTCGGCGCTGCTCGTCGCCGCGGGTTTCGTCGGCGTCAATCTGATCATGGGTAACGTGGTCGAACCGCGCTACATGGGTCGCGGCCTTGGTCTGTCGACGCTGGTGGTGTTCCTGTCGCTGGTGTTCTGGGGCTGGATACTGGGACCGGTCGGAATGATTCTGTCCGTGCCGCTGACAATGACGGCGAAACTGGCCTTGGATGCCAACGAAGAGACGCGCTGGATTGCGGTTTTACTGGGGCCGGACATGGCCGAGGAACCGGCACCGGCGGAATAGTCCAGACGCGGTAACCCGCGAAAGATTCAGTTGGTATTTTTGTTCGCGTTCAACGGAACAGCGCGTCCGACGAAAACCCCTCGTTCTCCAGAATCTCCCGCAGGCGCTTCAGGGCATCCATCTGAATCTGCCGCACGCGTTCGCGGGTGACGCCGATTTCATTGCCGACTTCCTCGAGGGTACTGATCTTGTGGCCATGCAGGCCGAAGCGGCGTTCCACCACATCGCGCTGCTTATCGTTCAACTGGGTCAACCAGAGTTCCAGATTCGCATAGACATCATCGTCGGCGAGCAATTCGGAGGGATCGGGATTGTTTTCATCCGGAATGGCGTCGAGCAGGGATTTGTCGCTGTCATAGCCGATGGGTGAATCCACCGAGGCAACGCGCTCGTTCAGACCCAGCATCCGCTCGACTTCATCCAGAGGTTTGTCGAGCAGGTCCGCGATCTCCTCGGCGGAGGGCTCGTGATCGAGCGATTGCGCCAGTTTGCGCGCCGCCCGCAAATAGACATTGATTTCTTTGACGACGTGAATCGGCAGGCGGATGGTCCGTGTCTGATTCATGATGGCGCGTTCGATCGTCTGCCGAATCCACCAGGTCGCATAAGTGGAGAAACGGAAACCACGTTCGGGATCGAACTTCTCGACCGCGCGGATCAAACCGAGATTGCCTTCTTCGATCAGATCCAGCAGTGCGAGTCCACGATTCATATAGCGACGCGCGATCTTGACCACCAGGCGCAGATTGGACTCGATCATGCGTTGGCGCGCGCTTTCCACACCTTTCTGCGCGAGCCGGGAGAAATACACCTCCTCCTCGGCCGACAGCAGGGGTGAAAAGCCTATTTCGTTGAGATAGAGGCGGGTGGCATCGTGGTAGGTACCGGGCACTTCGCCCGCGGCGAAAACGATGTTTTCTTCCGGTTCATCGACTTGATCCTCGGCGGTGTCTGCCGCGTCGTCGAGCTTCAGATCCTCCGGCACAGCATCTTCGGCGGTGGTATCCACGCCAACGGCATCGCCTCGAATCCCACGACCTTTCGCCATGCAGTCCTCCTCGCATCGCGTGGAACACGTCTAAACTGCAGCGTGATCACGCTATCGTTAACGACAAACCAACCCGTCCGCCGTTACCGTCGCGGCAAGTAGCGGAGCGGATCAACCGGTTTTCCATTTCGCCGAATCTCAAAATGCAACTGGATCCGGTTCGTGCCACTGCTGCCCATCTGGGCAATCACCTGGCCCGCTCGAACTTCGTCGCCTTCCTTTACCAGCAAATTACGGTTGTGCCCGTAAGCACTTAGATAGGTATCGTTATGCTTAACGATAATAAGCCTGCCATAGCCGACAAGTCCACTGCCGGCGTAAACCACCTGTCCGGCGGCGGCCGCCCGCACACTGCTGCCCTGGCTTCCTCCGATCACAATACCCTTTTTCCCACTGGCGGAACCGTCAAATTTCCGTAGCAGAGGACCCGCCGACGGCCATTGCCAGCGCGCTGCCGTAAACACCACCGAAGGCGGCGAAGCCCCCGATTTAGTGGGGGTTTTCGGGGCCGGCCGGGTACTCGCTCGAGG
>JBFEJM010000088.1:0-7821 GCA_041553175.1 Gammaproteobacteria bacterium
GCCGTTGACACCGGTCTCGTTCAGCGTCTGCTCGAGCCAGACGGCGAACTCCGGATCATTCAGGGTCTCGCCGGACAACTTGATGAAGAACACTGTCCTGGCTCCAGTGGACGCACGCTGCTGGATAGTGCCTATGACATGGCGTACCACCCAACGGTCGATTGCAGTCGTCATACCCTCTGCACGAGCCACGCCGATGATTCTGGCCGCGGACACCTCGCGACCGTCCGGATCGCGCGCCCGTAACAGAACGTCATAACGTTCGATCGGTTTACCGCGCAAGCTTGCGATGGGCTGATAGAGACAGTAGAAACCGTTATTGACCAACGCCGACTTGATCAGTGCGACGCAACGTGTGTGTTGCTCCTTGACGAGCAGATCATCGGCCGCCTCGCGATGCAGTTCCACCCGGTTACCGCCTGACTCGCGCGCAATGTCACAGGCTATGGCGGCGTCATTCAACCACGCAGGACCGGTCAAGTAGTGTGTGACCAGGGGTGCGACGCCGATACTGAGCGTCATGGAAACGGATTCGTGACCACCGGAGAACAGATCCGCAGCAATGTTCTTGCACAGACTGTTGGCCAGTTTGCAGACCGCAGTCGCATCCATATCCACCATCAGCGCGCAGAAGCAGCCATCGGCGAAATGGGCCAACCGCACGGCGCGATACAAGCGCTCCTTGATTCGCGCGGCCAGATCCGCCAACAGCAGGTCGGCCGACGAAATACCCAATCGCTCCCGCAGCGCGCGAATCTGATCAACTTCGATATACAGAAGCGCGGCCGCAGCCTGGCCACCCTGCAGCTCAGCCACATGCTGATCGAGATAACCCATGAAGGTTCGCTGATTCAGCAGTCCCGTCAGCGGATCCTGCTGTGTCAGAAAACGCATGCGTTGAGTGATCGACCGCGCGCGGGCGACGCGATTGATGACCACCGATGCCAGCTGGTCCGGCTTTACCGGTTTCAGCATGAACAGGTCCGCGCCCTGGCTAAGCGCCAAATTGTGAGTCGCGGGATCCATTTCCGCGGAAAGAAAGATGATCGGCAGAGTGATATTGGCGGGATCCTGATGGATCAGCTGCATCAGCTCGATACCGTTACAGTCGGGCAGATACAGATCCATCAGCACGAGATCAGGCTGAAACTCCTGCAGTACCTGCAATATCTGCAGCGGCCGCGTCAGCACGCGGGCATTCAATCCCGCCTGCCGCAGCACCAGTGAGTAGGCACTGGCCAGCTGCTCTTCGTCTTCGACAATCAGAACGCGATAGGCGGCAGTCTGACGTTGCAGCAGTTCGTCGACACGTCGGAACAGTTCATCGAAATCCAACGGTTTCAGAAAATAGCCGCGCCCCCCGGCACGCACCGCCGCCAGACGCGCGGCCAGATCACCGCGTGCGGACAGAAAAATAACCGGAACATCCGTCCCCAGTTCAGCGCGCAAAGTCTCTATCGCTTCGATACCGGCCAATGAGCCCTCTGGCAGCATGACGTCAGCCAATACCATATCCGGCTTGCGTCGTTCGATCTCCTGCCGCAATTCAGCCGCCGTGGCGAACCAGCGCACGCTGTAACCATAGTGACTGAAACGCGCGGCCAGCATTTCCGCCTGTTCGCTGTCGTCCTCAAGCAGATACAGACGACGCGTGGCATCCGCCGCTACAGGCGGCGGTGCCAGTTCGCGCGAAGGACGCGCAGGTGAGGATGATTTGTGCGACAGAATGGCGCTGGCCAGATGCTGCAGTGCGCCATTGATCTGGCCGCGCTGATTGTCCGACGGCGGTGTCTGCCGGTCCAGCAGCGGGTCCAGCAGGTCGTTCAGCCCACGGGCAATCTGACTCACATCGGTAAAACCATGGGTACCGGCCGAGCCGACCATACTGTGCACCAGACGGCGCAGGAGCGCGAAGGCCTCGGAATCCCAATTGACGTACAGCAGCTTCTCCCACAGAGATTGAATGTGAGTCAGTTTGCGGGGCAGTTCCTGCAGATAGGCTTGATTCAGCTCAGCCAGTTTGGCATTGAGCGAAGTGGCTTCCGGCGCGACCATCGGTGTTCTCCAAACGCATGTCTTTTCAATCGATATTATCGACCTGCGAGCACCTTTGCTGAACCCGTATTCGCCAGATGTGACTGTTTTTTCACAGATGCACCCCGTACACTGGCGCACCCCACGAACGCAGCCGTTGTATGCCCGTCACTGACCTGATTCTGTTCATTCTGCTGGCCAGCCTGGGGAGCTTCGTGCAAGCACTGAGCGGCTTTGCGCTGGGATTGATCGTGCTCGGCTGCACCGCCCTGCTGGAGCTCGCCCCCATCCCCTTTACCGCGGCCGTTATCAGCCTGATATCGTTGGTCAATGGCAGCTGGGTTCTGGCCCGTCACCCGCGCGCGATCCAGTGGCCGAGCGTCGGCTGGACGGTCCTGACTCTGCTTCCGGCGGTGGGCGTGGGACTGGCCCTGCTGGCGCTGCTGGACAGCCGGGTCCCCGACCAACTGCGTCAACTACTGGGAGCGGTTATCTTGCTGGCGGGCATCGTACTCATGTTGCGGCCGCACCCGCGCGTCCAGCCATCGGGCCGACTGGCGACGCTGTTCTTCGGTGGTGTGGCTGGCCTGCTCGGCGGCCTGTTCAGCACCGCCGGCCCGCCCGTCGTCTATCACTTCTATCGCCAGCCCTGGACCCCGCAGGCAATCCGCTCGACCCTGCTGACCGTATTCGTACTCAGCACGATCGCGCGTATCAGCTGGCAAACCGCGCGCGACGAATTGACGAGCTCAATGCTGCTGACCGCGCTCTATTGCGTGCCCCCGGTGATTGTCGCGGCCCAAGTGGGCGCGCTGCTCGCCCCACGCATATCGCCCATTCCCATGCGGCGATTCGCCTTCGCGCTGCTTGCGCTGACCGGTATCGGACTCATACTGCCGGCGACCGCGTAAGCCGAATTGGTTAAACTACCCCCTGTCCCACAGTCCGGTACAGCGAATGAACGGCGACGTCCTCCAACTCTACCCCCAATCGAGCGTCTCCCTGCCGCTGCCTCGGCTGTATCTGGAACACCCGCTGCATCGCATCATCGAAGAACCGGATCCGCTGGTCTATAGCAACTTCGTCACCAGTCTGGACGGTCGCATCGCGCTGCCGCGCCCGCACCAGCAGTCACGCGGGGTACCGCCCGCGATCGGCAACGCACGCGACTGGCGCCTGTACCAGGAACTTGCAGCGCAGGCGGACCTGCTGATCACCAGCGCCCGCTACTTCCGTCAATTCGTAACAGGTGAGGCGCAGGATCAATTGCCGGTTGGGCCCGGCGAGCGCTTTGCCGATCTGCGCCAGTGGCGCCTTGACCGAGGCCTGTCCGCCCAGCCGGACATCGCTATCTTCAGCGCCAGCCTGGATATCCCGTCCGCTGCGCTCACGGCCTATGCCGACCGGCAACTGCATATTCTGACCGGTGCCGATGCCGATCCGGACCGCGTTGAACAACTGCGGCACAGCGGTGTTCAGGTCCATGCGGCCGGCATCGGACGCAGTGTCGACGGTGCCGACGCCATTGCCTGCCTGCACGGGCTGGGGTATCGGCGCATCTACGCCATCGCCGGCCCGTCCGTGTTCCATACTCTGGTCAGGGCCGGCGTGCTGCAGCGGCTGTATCTGACACTGGCGCATCGGCTCCTGGGTGGCGAGGATTTCGATACCCTGGTGTGGGGGCCCAGCTTCGAAGCGCCCCCGCATCTGCAGCTGCGCTCACTGTTCTACGACCCGCACGCGCCAAAAGGCGCCGGTCAGCTGATCGCAAGTTACGACTGTGGAATGGAAGCGGGAAATCTCTGAACGGATATTGCCGACACTGGCCAGCCATGCGCCCGTTCAGAGCCGTCACTTGTTCTGCTTTGCCTCATAGGCACGTTGTGCCAGCAGCATGGCGCGCAGCTTGGCCAACGGTACCACCGTGCCTTGATCTATACCCTCGCAGCGCGCCGCTTCGGCTTGCCAGGCCGACTTGCTGCGCAAGACCTCGGGCCAGAACGGATAGGTGCGGCATTGGGTCGGGCGCTGTGCATACACCCGGCAGCGACCCTGTGCATCCAGAAAGCTGCAGCGACCATCCGCTTCCAATGCGACCGTGAGTTCGCCGCTGTCCAGCCGTTTCAAATAACGGCGCTGAAACCAGTCGGGACTGAGTGCCAGCTCCGCGCGAATGCGTTCCGCTTCCGATTCATCGAGAAAGACGTGGTATTCGCCTCCACCACGGCAGCATTGTCCACACTGCGTGCATTCGAAACGCACAGGTTCGGTTTGGTAAAACACAGTCATGACTCTCACTGATTGCGGCGCATCGCGCCGACTGCGAGCATTACTCTAGCAGGTGTTGCCGGCCGCCGCGTACCCTGTGTATGGTAACGAAAAACACGCTTTGACCCGGGACTGGCCGATGACCACGACACGCAAACCCCTTTACCGCGGCGACGTGGTCGATCTCGGCCTGGAGACCGTACGTCTGCCGAACGGCCATGAACTCGAACTGGAAGTCGTGCGACACCCGGGGGGCGCCGCCGTCGTCGCACTCAATGAACAGGGCGATATCTGTCTGTTACGCCAGATGCGGCACGCCGCCGGCGGCTGGTTGTGGGAACTGCCGGCCGGAAAACTGGAGGCGGACGAAACGGCGCTTTACACGGCGCAACGCGAACTGGAGGAAGAAGCGGGCCTGCGCGCCGCCGACTGGCAAGCGCTGGCGCAGGTATTGACGACGCCGGGATTCTGCGACGAAGTCATTCACCTGTTTCTGGCGCGGGACCTGAGTCATGTACCACCGCAGCAACAGCGGCATGAGTGCATTGAAATACACTGGCGACCGTTCACGGAAGCGTTGGCGATGGCTGAAAGCGGTGAAATTCGCGATGCAAAAACGCTATTGGGATTGTTCTACACTGCGGGGCATTGCAGTACGCGGAATACTGCTGACTGAAGACCGGGCGCGGCCGCAACCGCGCCCGGCACCATACAACAATCAACCGAGCTTGAAGCGGTTCACCACGGCCTGCAGCTGTTCCGCAAGCTGACCGAGCTCTTCGCTCGCCGCCGCTGTCTGGCCGGCACCGTCAGCGGTCTTTTCGACCACATCGCTGATGTTGACGATATTGCGGTTGATCTCTTCCGCAACGGCGCTCTGTTCCTCCGCGGCGGTCGCGATCTGGGTAGACATTTCGTGGATGTTGCCCACCGAGGCGCGGATAGTCTCCAGCGAACGTCCGGCGCGGCCCGCTTGATCGACGCTGGTTTCCGCCTGGGTACGCCCTTCGTTCATCACCCGCACGGCTTCCTGCGCTCCCTGCTGAAGCTTCTCGATCATCTGCTGAATTTCCTGCGTCGACTGCTGAGTGCGTTGCGCCAGCGTACGCACCTCATCGGCGACAACAGCAAAGCCACGGCCCTGTTCGCCCGCACGCGCCGCCTCGATGGCGGCATTGAGCGCCAGCAGATTGGTCTGTTCGGCGATACCCTTGATCACATCCAGCACGGTACCGATGTTGTCACTGTCCGATTCGAGACGGCTGATGACATCCGCGCCCTTGCGCACTTCCTCGGCCAGCTTGCCGATCGAACCGATGGTTTCCTTGACCACTTTGCTGCCGCTGTCGACTTCGCTCTGGGCCTGATTCGCCGACTCGGCCGCCGTCGCGGTATTACGCGCCACTTCATGCACCGTGGCCGTCATTTCGTTCATGGCTGTCGCGACCTGCTCGGTTTCGCTGCGTTGCTGCTGCACGCCCATGCTGGTGTGATCGGCCACCGCGGTCATGGTTTCGACCGCATCGTAGACCTGCCGGGTGACGGCGGCGATTTCCTGCACTCGACGCACCAGTTTGTCCTGCATGGAGGACACTGCGGTCGCCAGCAGGCCGACCTCGTCCGTATTGCCCGAATGCGGCACCTTGCCGGACAGATCATTGTCCGCGATGCGCAGCGCGGCCTGGGTGAGCGCACCCAACGGCTGTACTGCACGAATCAGCATATACAGACCACCCAGCATGACCACGGCGACAATCAGCGCCAGCAGCAGAATGTTTTTGCTGACATCGCGCGCAATGGCGACCTGCTGCGCGAGCATTTCCGTCCGGACTTCGGCTGCGTGCGTCAAAAGCTCGTCCACCTTCTGCGTCATGGCCTCGGCAGCGGCGTCAAAATCGGTCATGGTGGCATTGCCGCCCTGCGGCCCCAAATCCACATAGGCCTGCGCCATGCGCTTGCCGACGCTGTAAAAGGCATCCAGTCGAGTGGCGAGGTCCGCATAGCTTTCCTCTCGACCCGGGTCCAGCTGTTCCATTCGGGTGAGCAGCCCATTGGCCTTTTCGAAGTGCTCCGCTGCCATGTCAAAGCCGTCATTCAGACCGTCCAGGCCACGGGTCGCGCTGATGTCCGTCAACCACTGCTGGATCTGTATGACATTGAGCTGAAACTCGAAAGCACTCTGATACAGCGGCATCACCCGCTCGTCGACTTCGACGCGGCTGGTGTCGATGGCGCGTGATGACATCAGCGTCGTCACCACCATTACCGTCAGACAGGCTGTCAGCAGTCCCATCAGGCCCCAGGCCTTTTTTACGATACTCACATTGCCCAACATAACCCTGTCT
Organism: Gammaproteobacteria bacterium; assembly: GCA_041553175.1. Taxonomy (GTDB): domain Bacteria; phylum Pseudomonadota; class Gammaproteobacteria; order Thiohalobacterales; family Thiohalobacteraceae; genus JAHJQQ01. The sequence goes on from JBFEJM010000088.1 coordinate 6,648, forward strand.
CCTTAAAAGGTAATTGCGACCCGTGCGAGTGTGGCGTGCTGCTGCGGCTCGCTCTCCTCACCGATCGCGTATTCGAGTCCCAGATTGATGAAATCATTCAATGCATAGTTCACGCCAACCGCCCATTCCTCATAGCGCTCGTCGCCACCGTCGAGGACGGAGAAGCCGGATGTCTGCTGATAGCGAACAGCGCTGTTCCAGCTTCCAACGAATTCGCGTCCGAGTTCGAGGGCGAACGCACGCGGACGCTGGCCTTGCTCGCTACTCAATGCACCCACGAATTCCCCACTGGCAAACCACGCGTCCAGCTGCCCGACCGCGGCCAGGTTGAACAACTCAGGCGCGTCCTTGCCGGCATACTGGGAACTGAGATAACCCAGCTGAATCTCGACCTGATCGTTCTGCCAGCCGACGAAGGCGAGATAGCCGTTTTCATCCGGCGCGACACTGCGGAGGTTGCCATCGAAGGCACCCGCGCCGACGTACCAGTCACCGGAACGGTAGGCCAGCCAGGCCCCGGCTTCGGTCGCGGTCTCGCCAACCTCCAGGGTCTGTGGATCACTCAGTAATGCCGTCGCAAACACGCCGAACGGCACGGTCATGCGTCCCGCGGCGGCCTCGACCGTCTCGCCGGTGTAGCCCAGCGTGAATTCCTCGACGTGCAGCTTGTCGGGGCGCTTGTCTTCGGCGTCATCGGCGGGGATAAAGTCGTTGTGGTCGGTCACGCCGATGTCTTCGGCGAGCAGCACCAGATCGGTCCGCCAGTGCGGTGTGAATTCCGCCGCCAGGTCCAGCTCCAGAGTGGATATGGATGTGTCAGTCGCTGACTCGCGCTCACCGGCGCCGCCAGGGACAGGCACGCGCCGGCCAATCCGAGCAGGGCGGAGATCTTTCGGCTATCTGATTTCATTACGATTCCTTCCCTGGATAAGGCGGAAGGCGGCGGGCCCATGGTTTCGATTCGATCGATTTATCGACGCAGCTCTCCAAGTCTTGAAGATCCAGATCAAGTAACGGCTCCTTTCCGACTTGATGCCAACCCCGGCTTCGACTAGCGTACTAGCCACAACTTATTGAGAATACTATGTTTAAGCTGGATCAGCTCGGATTCTCCTTCTTTATATACGGCGCCGCGGTGATTCTGATCGGGGTTGCGGCCTGGCACCGAACCCAC
>JBFEJM010000089.1:0-7809 GCA_041553175.1 Gammaproteobacteria bacterium
CGGTCTCTATCGGGCCACCACCGGTGGTGTGATTCTGGACGGCAAAGAGGTCACCGAGCCGGGTCCGGAGCGCGCCGTGGTGTTCCAGCATCATTCGCTGTTGCCCTGGCTGACGACCTACGAAAATGTCGAGCTGGCGGTAAAACAGGTGTTCAAGGGCCGCAAGAACAAGGCGGAGATGCGCGAATGGATCGACCACAATCTCGAACTCGTGCACATGGAGCATGCGCGCGACAAACTGCCGTCGGAGATATCCGGCGGTATGAAGCAGCGGGTCGGCATTGCGCGGGCGCTGTCCATGCAGCCCAAGGTACTGCTGATGGACGAGCCGTTCGGCGCGCTGGACGCCCTGACCCGTGCCCACTTGCAGGATTCGGTCATGGAGATCCACGCCAATCTCGGCAACACCGTCATTATGATCACCCACGATGTCGACGAGGCGGTACTGCTGTCGGATCGCATTGTCATGATGACCAACGGCCCGGCGGCGACCATCGGCCGAGTGCTGGATGTGAATCTGCCGCGGCCGCGCAACCGGGTCGAAATGGCCGACAACGCCGATTACAACCACTGCCGTGCGGAAGTGCTCAAGTTCCTCTATGCCCGTCACCAGGGCGGCAAGGAGACCAGCAATGACGCCGATGCTGCAAAGCCTGAAACGACGGGAGCTGAAATCAAATCCTTTCCAAAACGCAGCAACAAAGTGGCCTGAGCTCTCTCCTCTCGCGGTCTCTGAAAACACCGCGATTACCCGGATGTGCGCAAAGCCATCCGGTTTTTTTTCGCCGCGATGCCACTTGGCCGGCCCGCCCCGGGTCGGCAGGGGAGTATGCGAATGCTGCATTTCGAACTATGCTTAGAACAGGAAACCCGCCAGGGAGGGTGGGTATTGTGGTTTAATCTGTTTATCAGTCAGATGGATGGGAACGGGGGTGGGGTTCATGGCGCTCAATCTGGAAAACAATGCTCTCTTTTCGTCTCTGCAGAAACTCTATTCCCGCGTAATGCTGCGGGCATACGATGCGCGCACGCAGGCCTATCGTAAAAACGGGCAGGGTGCACAGGAGCACGATATCAGTACTTCTCTGACCGGTCAGTTGGATAAGCTGGCGGCATCCGGAGCCGCTGCAGCTTCGAATGGTGCGCCGCCGGTGTCCCGACAACCCCGCTCTCCTGCACCGGCACGGACTCCTGTTCCCTCACGAAAACGTACGGATTCAGAACAGGAACTGGTGACTCGAACCCTGGAGGGTCTGTCCAGGGATTTGAAGAGCGGGCATACCGGCGCGGTGTCACAGCCGGCGATGAGCCACAAGCTGAAGAGCAGCGCCTGGACTCATTTGCACGCGGCAGTCAGGCTCGCCCGTCAGGGCGATGTCGCGGCCTCCAAGGTGCATGCGGATATCGCCAATCAGGCACTCAAGGAGGTCGCACACTATATGACCGATACCGACTATGCGGCGTTCGTCGCGGAAGTCGAGTCGGAACTGTCCGACATTGCTGCGGAAACAGCGACAGTCACAGCGCCGAAATGATCTGCAGAGTGCTTCAATGCAGCATCCATTCCCGCGCATGCAAAAACCCTCAGGACGCCCAGACCCATGGGCGCCCTGAACTTACGCAATACCATCGTGCTCAGTTGAGCCTGTCGCGTATCGCCACGCTGCCGCGCACTAGGGTCCCGGCGCCAGGTCGAAACGGTAGACGATCGACAGGCTGAGCAGATCGATGTCATTGCCGTTGAGTTCCAGGGTTCCGGATGGAATCGTGGAGCGCACATCCTGACCGATGTTCTGGAATTGCTCCCATTCGACGCGGGCGAAGAAGTTGTCGCTGAAGCGATACTCGAAACCCAGCCCCACTACCGGATCGACACCTGAGTCATCGCCGCTGTTGGAGCTTACGAAGTCGGAATAGGTCAGGTCGGCGTTCCACATGGCCACGCCCAGCCGCCCGAAGAAATACCAGTTCGTATACACGTTGGTACGGCCTACCAGGCTCAGATACCAGGCATCAGTGTCGAGTCCGGCCGAAAATACACCTGTTTCCTGCGCATCGTACTTACCCAGATCAACGTATCCGCCCTCGATGGCGAAATTGCTGCCGGGCGCAAAACCGACAAATACCTTGTAGCCATTATCCTGATCATCGGATGTCGCCGACGGCGGTGCATCAAAGGCGATGTCGATCGAGTCCGCGTTGGTGGTTCCCACGCCGGCGCCCATATACCAGTCGGCGCTTGCGTTCAACGGCGTGAATAGCAAGAACGATGCAGTTACCACCTTGAGTGTGTGTTGTCGATTCATTTCGACCTCCTGTCCCTGTTGTTACTGCTCCGGAGTATTGGCTGTAGTCGTGCATCCTGCGTACTACGGACTATGGAAACATACGTCATCCAGCCACAGCTCCTGTCCACCGATGGCGAAGTCACGTATCTGGCCATCGAAGCTCATGGTGCCATACCAGTTGTTGCCCTGTTGCGATGCGGTAACGGAAATCTGAACGCCACCCAGTGTCGTGCCGTTCAGGGTCACCAGATCGGCGATGTTGGAAAACTGTCCGTTGACGCGCAGATTGTTGTTGCCGCCGAGTTCGCCGAACCGCAACGTGACGCGGTCGACCGGGCAGTCAGGCAGGAAATGCAGATTCACATTATTAGCATTCACGTCCAGATTGCTGCCGCCCGCGTACTGACGCGTGTCCACACGGGCGTGATTGCCTCCGGTCCAGGTGCCGTTGCCCCACTGGAACGGTTCCAGTGCGACGACGGTGTTGCGTGAGCTGAAGGCGGTGCCGGCGGTGAAGTTCTGGCCAGCGGTGAGATCGTCGAAGTCCACACAGGCGCTAGTCGGTGGTGGACAGGTTGCCGGAAACAGCGTGCAGCATCCGCTTAGCGTTGCGACGATACCGGACACGCCAATCCATAACACAGGTGATAGTACGCGCAGCTGATCCATTGCATCTCCCTCCCTGCGGTATTCCATTTACCCGGGGTCAGCGCTTCCGTTGTAAAAAACGCGCTGCCTATTTCACAGTATAGACACAACCGTAGTGCTGTTTATTGATAAATATCTATGTAGCGAAAATCTAAAGTACTTGGGCGATGCAGCAGCGCTTGTTTCGATCGTCAACGTGACCGCCCGGCAGCTGGCGGAAAATGCACTATTCTCAATCTTGTTGCAGATTATTCACGGGGGGAGGCAAGGTTTACTCAGTCATGGAATTTTCACCACAAAGGAGTGCGTTATCATGCCAAAAGCCAAACACATCTGTTTCGATAGAGTCCTTCCGCACGAACTCATGAGGCCAGCGCATACCGTCCGTATCGGCGGTCGCGCACGTGCCATAATCATCCCCCGTAAAATGTGGCTGAGCGGCTCGACGCTCAGCGTCCGCTTTATGGGGGGTAGCGCGCAGAAAAAGGCCATCGTCCGCGAACAGGCCGGCTGGTGGTCGGAACACGCCTATCTCGATTTCGATTTCAACGATGCACCTGATGCCGATATACGAATCGCCTTTGATACCAGCGATGGCGCCTGGTCCTATATCGGGACGGATGCGACGCAGATCCCCGCCAACGAGCCGACCATGAATCTCGGTTTCCTCGATGGCGGTACCGCGGCCCATGAGTTCGGGCATGCCATCGGACTGGTGCACGAGCATCAGAACCCCGCCGGTGGGATCGAATGGAATCGCGACGCCGTTATCCGTGATCTGAGCGGTCCGCCGAACAACTGGACACTGGAGCAGATCGAACACAACGTATTCCGTAAATACAGTGCCGACCAGATTCGTGGTACCGAGTTCGACGGCGATTCGATCATGCTCTACTTCTTTCCGGACGAGTGGGTCGTGAACGGTTCCGGCACCAAGGCGAATGACACGCTGTCCGATCTGGACAAGGCCTTCATCGCCGGCGAGCATGCCTACCCCGGTCGAGTGGAACCTGCACCGACAACAGTCGATCTTTCCGTTATCGACATGGCTGCGACACCGGCCTCCATCGGTCAGCCGGGTGAAGAGGATATCTTCAGATTCGTTGCCGACAGCGACGGCCGTTATACGGTGGAGACCACCGGCCAGACCGATGTTGTAATGAAACTGTTCGGGCCGAACAGCCAGACGCATGTCGTGATGGAAGACGACGATGGCGGCGTCGGTTTCAACTCCAAGATCGTTGCCGATCTTTCGCCCGGGCAGTATTTCGTGCAGGTTCGGCATTACAACCGTTCACACGGGACCGGCACCTATGGCGTCCGGGTAAGCCGTTAGTTGGCGGAATGAGGTCGGTCGATCTTGGCGCTGCTGTTGCAGAGTAGCGATCGAGGTCTTCCGACCCTGTTTGACCGCGGCAGGCAAACGCTGCTTTCATTAGTGCGTAACGGTTCACCCTATCACTCATTATTCCAGCGTTGCTAAAACGTCTCAACAGCGGTTGAATCGTCTGCGGGGGCGCGCCGCCGCACCCGATACGTATCTTGATTTTTTGTCCGGTGCTCTGTCCGGGCGATAAGTCTTTACCTCGCGAAAGAACTGTTGAACGCCCGCACAAACATGGAACTCCCTTGTTCAACGCGCGCGCCAAGGTGGCGCAACGCGTCTGCGGACTCTGGGTGCAGGCGCGACCGGAAGCCTGGCCGGCGGCGCCTGCTGTGCTGCAGAGTAGTGCGTATCGGATGGCTTAGTTTGATGCACGATCGTTGAATCATGCACCACACTGAAGCATGCGGCGGCTTTGAACTGGTGCCTGAAGGACCTGCCCAAATGGGATATCGCGGAGTTTAAGTCGTTGCATGAAGTACATATTAATGCGCCCAACGGAACGCTGGCACACAACTTGCCATTAGGGGGTTAAGACAACCCCACTCGAGCGTCTGTGGAGCATTCCTGATGAAAGAAAAACTGGTACTGGTCGGCAACGGCATGGCGGGTGTGCGCACCCTGGAAGAGCTGTTGAAGATTGCACCCGACCGATACGACATCACCGTCTTCGGGGCCGAGCCTTATGGCAATTACAACCGCATCATGCTGTCGCCCGTGCTGGCCGGTGAGAAGACTATCGATGAGATCATGCTCAACGACGAACAATGGTATATCGACAACGGCATCACCCTGCATAAAGGCAAGCAGGTCAGCGAGATCGACCGCGCAAAGCGCCTGGTGCGTGCGGATGATGGCACCGAAGAGCCCTATGATCGATTGATTCTCGCCACCGGCTCCATGCCGTTCATCATCCCCATACCGGGCAAGGATCTGCCCGGTGTCGTAGCCTTCCGTGATATCCACGACGTCGACCGCATGCTGGCGGCGGCCAAGGGCAAGGGCCGCGCGGTCGTGATCGGCGGTGGCCTGCTCGGGCTCGAGGCCGCCAACGGCCTGCTCAAGCAGGGCATGCATGTCAGCGTCGTGCATCTGCTGGACACGCTGATGGAGCGGCAGCTCGACAAACCGGCCGCGGCGCTGTTGAAGCGCTCGCTGGAAGAGCGCGGACTGAATTTCCTGATGGGCGCGCAGACCGAAGCCGTGCTCGGCAAGGACAAGGTCGAAGGCGTGCGTTTCAAGGACGGGTTGGAGATTTCCGCCGATCTGGTGGTGATGGCCGTCGGCATCCGCCCCAATGCCGAGCTGGCGAAGAAGGTCGGCCTGCATTGCGAGCGCGGCGTGGTCGTCAACGACACCCTGCAGACCTACGATCCGCGCGTCTATGCGGTGGGTGAGTGCGTACAGCATCGCGGCGAGACCTATGGACTGGTCGCGCCCCTGTTCGAACAGGCCAAGGTCTGCGCGAATCATCTGGCCCATCTCGGCTATGCGCGCTATGAGGGCTCGGTCACCTCGACCAAACTCAAGGTGACCGGCATCGATCTGTTCTCGGCCGGCGACTTCACCGGCGATGATTCGACCGAGGAAATGGTCCTGCAGGATCCGGGTCGCGGCGTCTACAAAAAAGTCGTGCTGAAAGACAACCGCATTCAGGGTGCCGTGATGTACGGCGACACCATCGACGGCGCCTGGTACTTCGAACTGATGCGCGACAACACCGACATCTCCGGCTTCCGTGACAATCTGCTGTTCGGCCAGGCCCATCTGGGCGACTCCGGTCACGGTGACGACAACCGCGTCGCCGCCATGTCCGACACGGCCGAGATCTGCGGCTGCAACGGCGTATGCAAGGGCGATATCGTCAAGGCCATCGGCGAGAAGAAGCTGTTCACGCTGGACGAAGTGCGCGCCCATACCAAGGCCTCCAGTTCCTGCGGTTCCTGCACCGGTCTGGTCGAGGCGCTGCTGGCCTATACGCTGGGTGGCGACTATTCGCAGACGCCGAGCAAGAAGCCGATATGCCCCTGCACGGAGCACACCCACGACGAGGTACGCGTCGCCGTTCGCGACAACGAACTCAAGTCCGTGCGCGCGACGATGGACTTCCTCAACTGGAAGACCGAAGACGGCTGTTCCAAGTGCCGTCCGGCGCTGAACTACTATCTGCTGTGTCAGTGGCCCGGTGAATACAAAGATGACAACCAGTCGCGCTTCATCAACGAGCGTGTGCACGCCAACATTCAGAAGGACGGTACCTACTCGGTGGTGCCGCGCATGTGGGGTGGAGAGACCACGCCGGCCGAACTGATGGCCATCGCGCAGATCGCCGAGAAGTACAAAGTGCCGACCGTGCACGTCACCGGCGGCCAGCGCATCGATCTGCTGGGGGTGAAGAAGGAGGACCTGCCCGGTATGTGGGGCGATCTGTCCAAGGCCGGTTTCGTCTCCGGCCATGCCTATGGCAAGGCCATCCGCACCGTCAAGACCTGTGTTGGCAAGACCTGGTGCCGCTTTGGCACGCAGGACTCGACCCAGATGGGCATAGATCTGGAGAAGATGACCTGGGGTTCGTGGACGCCGCACAAGTTCAAGCTGGCCGTTTCGGGTTGTCCGCGCAATTGCGCCGAGGCCACCATCAAGGACTTCGGTGTGGTCTGTGTCGATTCGGGTTATGAACTGCACGTCGGCGGCAACGGCGGTGTAAAAGTGCGCGCGACCGATTTCCTCTGCCATGTGAAGACCGAGGAAGAGGTGAAGGAGTACTGCGCCGCCTTTCTGCAGATCTACCGCGAAGAGGCGCATTATCTCGAACGCACCGCGCCCTGGGTCGAGCGCGTCGGTCTGCAGTACGTCAAGGAGAAGGTCGTCGAGGACGCCGACAACCGCAAGATTCTCGCCGAGCGCTTCCTGCACTCGCAGCAGTTCGCTCAGATTGACCCCTGGAAGGCACGCGCGGAAGGTGCGGATGCACACGAGTACAGTCCGCTGAAGCTGGTGGTCTGAAAAGACTATCTCACCGCAAAGGACGCAAAGCGCGCGAAGTGATAAAAAATGCAACTTAAACCTCCATTGCTTTGCTGCCCTCATACTGAGAGTGTCAGACGATCGATTGGTGGGTTTTTTAGTTCAGCGTTATTTATGTTTTCCTTCGCGCGCCTTTGTGTCCTTTGCGGTTAAAATGATTAAATTCCGAGGAATCAGAATGCAGCAGGCAGAAAAGATGACGGCAACCGGCAATTGGATCGAAGTGGGCAGGGTCGGCGACATCCCCCGGCTCGGCGCGCGCGTGGTGCGTACGAAGGACGGTGATATCGCCGTGTTCCGCAATGCCGACGACGAGATATTCGCGCTGCGTGACAAATGTCCGCATAAGGGTGGTCCCTTGTCGCAGGGTATCGTGCACGGGCGCAAAGTGACCTGTCCGCTACACGACTGGAAGATCCAGTTGGAGACCGGTATTGCGGCCGCGCCGGACGAGGGCTGCGC
>JBFEJM010000090.1:0-7770 GCA_041553175.1 Gammaproteobacteria bacterium
CGCATCCAGGTGCGCATATCGCCATTGAACAACACCGCTTCCATGGTCCCGCTCAGGCCGAAGCACAACCAGCCGAGCAACAGCAGCACCGGCACCAGCAGCAGCGCCTCCCAGCCATCCGGCACCCGATGGCGTATAGCGCCGGGCAGACTCTTCCATAGAAAGGCAAAGGCCAGCGTACCGATCGGCAGCACCAGCAGCAGCGCAAAGACACCGGGCAGCTGCGCCTCGATCACCGGCGCCAGCCACAGGCCGGCGAGAAAGCCAAGAATCACGGTCGGCAGCGCCTCCATGATCTCGATGGTCGGCTTGACCAGCTTGCGCATACCGGGCGCCATGAAATAGGCGGCGTAGATCGCGCCCAGGATCGACAGCGGCATGGCGAACAGCATGGCGTAGAACGCCGCCTTGAGCGTGCCGAAGGCCAGTGGCGTCAGACTGAATTTGGGTTCGAAGTCGTTGCTGGCCGAAGACGACTGCCAGATGTAGTCCGGCTCCGGATAGCTTTCATACCAGACCTTGCCCCACAGCGACGACCAGGAGATCTCCGGATGCTCGTTGTCGATGTGCCAGAAGTGCAGGCGGCCGGCACTGTCTTCGGCCAGCCAGGCATTGGCGCGCGGCGCGATGGCCAGCTGACGGATGTCGTGGTCGCTGACTTTGACCTGCAGCACCCGCTTGTGCGCGGTGGTGTGGTACAGACTGACTTCGCCTGCGCTGTTCGCCGTCGCGAACGACTTGCGCGCGAACTCAGGCGCGATCGCGGTGACGACGTTGTCTTCCTGGAAACCCCGAATACGGCGCAACGCCGGCTGACTGGATTCGTCGCGTACCGGGAACCACTGATTGATCTGTCCATCCGAACTGGAGACCAGCAGCGAAATACCGCCGGCCAACAGCCTGAGTCGGGTCAGCGTGGTGCCGGTGGGCACAATGCCCAACTGCTGCACCAGCGTGGGCGACTCCGGATCACCGATATCGTAGTGCGCCAGCGTACCCTGCTCGGTGGCGGCATAGAGTGCCCGCTGATCGGGGTCGATCAGCACAAATCCAATCCGACCGGCGGTGTTGGGCAATGCGTATTCGTGCCGCACCAGGGTCTCGGTCTCTTCCAGGAAGGACTGTTCCTTGACCATGATCAGCAGCAGCAATCGCTGATCGGCGGTCACCGCCGCCAGCGTCGTGCGCTCGCCGGTCTGCACGGCGATCTGCTTCAGCGACCGCCCCTCGGGATCGAGCTTGATCGGCGTTTCGCCGAGCGGATACTGCAACTCGGGGGTGATCACCCGCTTGTCATTGGGAAAACTGGCCCGGTACAGGTTGCGCGTGAGCAGCACGCTGCCGTCCGACAGCCCCAGAACAACAATGCCCTTGCCCGGCACACCCTCGGCGACGCTGTGGATATCCACACCCTCGGGCAGCGGCAACCGGTATTCGGCGACCGGCTGCCCGTCGGCAGTCGACAGGTAGCGCACGCGCCCCAGACTGTCATAGCGGACAGCGATCTCGGCCTGCTCTTCCATGGCCAGGTGCAGGGTCTCACCGGCATCCTCAGCCAACGCATACTCGGCGACCGGCTGTGCATCGGCCGGCTTCAGCAGCGGGAAGACCACGTACAAGAGGTAAAAGAAGATCAGCAGAATCGCCACAATCACGCCGAATCCACCGATCATGACACCGTGACGGGCAAAGGTATCCTTCAGCCGCCGCCAGCGATGCCGGCGCGCCTGGGTGGCGGGGCTGATCTGCGCGAGCGGGGACGGTGTTGGCGTAGGGCGGCTGTTCATCGGGCGTTAGAATAGGCGCCAATTATGACAATCATGTTACAGCCGACCGCCCGCGGGCCGGTTTGACGAAATATCGGGCATAATAAACGACGGTATCCATTACTGGCGCACCCCATGGACAGCATCGATCTCGCTCACCCGGACCTGTACATCAATCGCGAACTCAGTCTGCTGGCCTTCAACAAGCGGGTACTTGAGCAGTCCAAGGACCCCACCACGCCACTGCTGGAGCGGCTCAAGTTCCTCTGTATTTCCAGCACCAATCTGGATGAGTTCTTTGAGATCCGCGTCGCCGGCCTGAAGGAAAAGCGGGCGTTGGGCTCGGTACAGACGGATTCCGACAATCTCACCCCGCAGGAAGCGCTGACCCAGATCAGCCACGAGGCTCACCGGCTGGTGGCGGAACAGTACCGGGTCCTGAACGACGAGTTGATCCCGGCGCTGGCGAAGGAAAAGATCCGCTTCGTGCGGCGTACCCACTGGACCCCCAAGCAGGCGCAGTGGGTGCAGCGCTACTTCAGCCATGATCTGTTGCCGGTGCTGAGTCCCTTGGGGCTCGACCCGGCCCATCCGTTTCCGCGCATCCTGAACAAGAGCCTGAACTTCATCGTCTCGCTGGAGGGTAAAGACGCCTTCGGCCGCTCCAGCGGCGTGGCCGTGGTACAGGCACCGCGTTCGCTGCCCCGGCTGATCAACCTGCCGCGCGACTGCAGCCGCGGCCCGCACGATTTCGTGTTCCTGTCGTCCATCATTCACGCCCACGTCGGCGCGCTCTTCCCCGGTATGAAAGTGACCGGCTGCTATCAGTTCCGGGTGACACGCAACAGCGATCTGTTTGTCGACGAAGAGGAGATCGACGACCTGCTGCGCGCGATGGAGGGCGAACTGCTGTCACGCCGCTACGGTGACGCGGTACGGCTGGAGGTCGCCGACAACTGCAGCGAGGACATGACCAATTATCTGCTGCGGCAATTCAATCTGCAGAGCGATGATCTGTTTCAGGTGAATGGTCCGGTCAATCTGAACCGGCTGCTGGCGATCTACGATCTGGTCGATCGACCCGATCTCAAATACCCGTCTTTCACGCCGTCACGGCCGTCGGCCTTCGGCCCCGAACTCAATCCGTTCGAAGCTGTGCAGGAACGCGACATTCTGTTACTGCATCCGTTCGAGTCGTTCCTGCCGGTGGTCGAGTTTCTGCGCCACGCCGCGCATGATCCGGGCGTGCTGGCGATCAAACAGACCCTGTACCGCACCGGACCCGATTCGACCATCGTCAACGCGCTGGTCGAGGCCGCCCGCGCCGGCAAGGAAGTCACGGTGGTGGTCGAGTTGCGTGCCCGTTTCGATGAAGAGGCCAACATCAAACTCGCCAACCGCCTGCAGGAGGCCGGCGCGCATGTGGTGTACGGCGTGGTCGGCCACAAGACCCACGCCAAGATGCTGCTGATCACCCGCCGCGAAGGCCGTCGGCTGCGTCACTACACGCATCTCGGAACCGGCAACTACCATGCCCGCACCGCACGTCTGTATACCGACTACGGCCTGTTCACCTGCGACAAGGCCATCAGCGAAGACGTGCATCGAATATTCCAGCTGCTGACGGGGCTGGGCCGGGTGAAAAAACTGAAGAAGCTGCTGCAGGCGCCGTTCACGCTGCACAAGGAACTGCTGAAAAAGATCGAGCACGAGGCGGCACTGGCACGCAGCGGCAAACCGGCCCGCATCATCGCCAAGATGAATGCATTGATCGAACCGCAGATCATCCGTGCCCTGTATACCGCATCGCAGGCGGGGGTGAAGATCGATCTCATCGTGCGCGGCATCTGCTGTCTGCGTCCGGGTGTGCCGGGCGTGTCGGACAATATCCAGGTGCGGTCAATCATCGATCGCTTCCTGGAACACACCCGCATTTTCTACTTCCACAACAACGGCGAGTATGAGCTGTTCCTGTCCAGTGCCGACTGGATGGATCGCAACTTCTTCCAGCGCGTGGAGACCTGTTTTCCGATCGAGGACCGTGGACTGCGTGAACGCATCGTCAACGAAGGCCTGGAGTTGTATCTGGCCGACAATACCCACGCCTGGATTCTGCAGCGCGACGGTGAATACCGTCGGCTCAAGCCGACCAGCAGTCAGAAATCGCGCAGCGCCCAGCTGACTCTGCTGGAACAGCGCGCCACGCCGACCTGAGCAGCCGATACCCGTACGTTCAGCTGAACGAGAGCTTGATGGCGACGGCCTCGAGGACCTTCTGCTCCCCGACCAGATCGGCATGCGACAGGGGATGCGCCTCCAGCCAGCCTTCGGGGAACTCCAGTTTGATTTTGTTCGAGCTGGCGCTGGCCTTGATCGACGGCATGTCGACATCCGACCGGTCGCGTCGCAGCAGCACCGCCAGGCGCAGGATGACCATCATCTTGGTCACCGGTTCCTGCAGCGGCTTGGGCAACAGCGCGACGTCGTCCAGCGGCAGTTTGCGCCGATGCCCTCGCACCAGCGCCGCCAGTATCTGCTGATCGCGTAACGAGAATCCGGCCAGATCCGAATGCTGCACCAGATAGGCGCCGTGCTTGTGATACTGACTGTGCGCAACCACCAGGCCGACTTCGTGCAGACAGGCGGCCCAGTGCAGCCAAACCCGCAGCGTCTCACCCGGCAGGGTCCAGCTGTCAGCCACCTGCATCAGCAGTTGCTGGGCCACAGCCTCCACCCGTTCCGCATGCGCCAGATCAACCTGGTAACGGTTGGCGACCGCCTTGACCGCCGCCTCACGCACATCGTCATGCTGAATACGACCCAGCAGGTCATACAGCAGGCCCTCACGCAACGCTCCCTGCGCGATCAGCATGCGCTCGATTCCCAGTGCCTCGAAGGTCGCGATCAGAATGGCGACACCGCCGGCCAACACCGGTCGCCGGTCGTCCGACAGCCCTTTGAACTTCAGTTTGTCCGCCTGCCCGGCGTCGAGCATGGCTTTGCGCAGCTTGCGCAGCGCCGGCAACGTAATGCCCTGTTCCGACCAGCCGGCCTCGACCACGATCTCGCGCACGGTGCGGATTGTCCCGGAGGCGCCGGCCGCCATTTGCCAACCGAGCCGGCGGAAGCGCGCCTGAATCGGTTCCAGTTCGACACCGGCGGCGACCTCGGCGTCACGAAATGCAGCCTTGGTCAATTTTCCGGCGCTGAAGAAGCGCTCGCTCATGCTGACACAGCCCATGTAAAGACTGTCCATGCGCAGCGGGGTGAAGCCCTCGCCGATGATGAGTTCGGTGCTGCCACCGCCGATATCCATCACCAGACGTCGGCCACCGTCAGCGGCAAGACTGTGCGCGACACCCAGATAGATCAGACGCGCCTCCTCCACCCCGGCAATGATTTCGATCGGATGGCCAAGCGCCTGCTGCGCCTCTTCCAGAAAATCCGGATCACGCGCCCGGCGCAGGGTGTTGGTGCCGACAATGCGCACACTCTCCGAACCAAGATCGCGCAGGCGTTGACCGAAGCGCTGCAGACACTCTATAGCGCGTTGGCGCACTTCGGGATCGATACGGTTGTCGCGACCGAGACCGGCCGCAAGACGCACCGGATCACGCAAACGGTCCAGCACGCGCAACTGCTCGTCCTGCACGCGCGCGACAATCATATGAAAACTGTTGGAGCCGAGATCGACCGCCGCGAGCAGCGGAGACGAGGGTGTTTCAGACACGGACAACGGACTTACCCTCAGTACGAATGGAGCGGAAACGGGATGTGCATAAACGCGTCGTACTATATCAGTCGATATCGACCAAACCAACGCAAGCGCATGAATACCCCCATTGGACAAGTTTTAGTACAATGCGCTTCGAATTAGAGCACAGAGTGAGCAACAGCATGTAAGTGATGGTTATTGGCACTGATATTGCTTACTCATAACCTGTCGTCTGATTTCTGGCATAGGGACTGCCAAAGGGAGGAATCCATATGTCTATGGAACATCGTTGGAGCGAAAGAAAACCGATTGAAATGGAAGTGGCGCTCTACTACGCACCGGTCGGTACTATTGTTGGAAAGACACGTGATGTGAGCCTGGAAGGCATGTTCGTCCAGACCAGTGGCATCGATCTGCCGCTGCATGCCGAACTGGAAATTTCGTTCGTGACCAGTAACGGTCAGGGCATCGGCAAGGAACATCACATGCCGGCCTATGTCGTCCATGGCGGCGACACCGGCATCGGCCTGATGCTGCGTCACGTCGATTACAGTGACTTCTATGCGTTGCGCCACATGTTGAGTGCCGCCTGAGACCTGAGCGTCTCCGGTCGACTCGACCACTTGTTTGCAGAATCAAAAAGAAATCGCCCCATCGACTGACGATGGGGCGCATATGTAGCCGACATCGACGCCGGTAATACCGCCGACGTCCGCGTCCATTTCCCGCCTGAGTTATCAGTCGAGCTTTTTCAGTTCCGCTTCGACCACCTTGGCCGGCACCGGTATGTAACCGTCCTTCACCACCACCTCCTGACCGGCCTTTGACAACACCAGCTTCAGGAACTCGCGCTCCAGCGGGGCCAGCGGCTTGTTCGGGTGTTTATTGACGTAGACGTAGAGAAAGCGCGACAGCGGATACTCGCCAGTGATGGCCTTCTCCGGTGTGGCGTCGATATAGGCTTCGCCTTCCTTCCTGGCCAGCGGAACCGCCTTCACGCCGGAGGTGACGTAACCGATACCGGAATAGCCGATACTGTTGACTGTGGTTGTCACCGACTGCACGACCGACGCGGAACCCGGCTGCTCGTTGACGTTGCTCTTGAAATCGCCCTTACACAGCCCGTGGTCCTTGAAGTAACCGTAGGTACCGGATACCGAGTTGCGACCGTACAGCTGAATCGCGCGCCCCTGCCAGGACCCCGTCAGACCCAGCTGCCCCCACTGGTTGATGTCTTCGCCATTGCCGCACTTGCGGGTCACCGAAAACACCGCATCGACCTGCGGCACCGTCAGACCCTTGATCGGATTGTCCTTGTGCACGAACACCGCCAGGGCATCGATGGCAACCCGGATCGCGGTCGGTTTATAGCCGAATTTCTTCTCAAAGGACTCGATCTCCTTGTCCTTCATCTTGCGGCTCATCGGGCCAATATTGGAGGTGCCTTCGGTCAGCGCCGGCGGCGCGGTGGAGGAACCGGCGGCCTGAATCTGAATATTGACGTTGGGATATTCGCGCTTGAACTGCTCCGCCCACAGCGTCATCAGATTGGCCAGCGTATCCGAGCCGACACTCGAAAGATTGCCGGAGACACCGCTGGACTTGGTGTAATCGGGCAGGGCCGGGTCGACCTTGTTTTCCGCCATAACCGGGCCGGCAAAACCAACTGACAGCGCGCAAGTTACTGCAGGTAGGAATGCGGATTTGAATTGCATAATGAGCTTTCTCCTGATTATTTCAGCTAACGTGCAAACATATAACAAGGGACATCGAACCCGGTGGGTTCGGACTCTTCGCAGTGTCGCGCCGGAACATGACAGCGGCATGAATCCAATATGAAGGAATTGTTACAGCGTGTTTATCCGGTCGCAGGACGGGCCTGCCGCTGAATCCGATCCAGCGGAAAATCACAGATGAAGGTACTGCCCTTGCCCGGCTGGCTGACAATGCGCAAGTCGCCGTTATGGCGCAGCAGGACATGCTTGACGATGGCCAGCCCCAGCCCGGTTCCGCCGCTGCCGCGCGAACGACCCACATCGACGCGATAGAAACGTTCGGTCAGGCGCGGAATATGATGCGCCGCAATACCGATACCGCTGTCCTGTATCTCGAAATGCGCACCGGCCTTGTCGCCGAACCAGCGCAGCTGGATACGGCCGCCCGCCGGCGTGTAGCGCACGGCATTGAAGGCCAGGTTGGAGAACAGGCTGCGCAATTCGCTCTCGCTGCCCAGCAGCCACAGATCCGGATCGGCATCGAGACTGATGACATGGGCCTGATCGCCACTCA
>JBFEJM010000091.1:0-7766 GCA_041553175.1 Gammaproteobacteria bacterium
CCCTGTCCGCCGGTCGGCAGACATCGTTATTTTCATAAACTGTATGCGCTGGATACGCTGCTGCCTGATCTCGGTCGGCCCACCAAGTTGGCGCTTGAGCAGGCCATGCAGGGTCACATCCTCGCGCAGGCTGAACTCATCGGTCTGTACGAACGCACCGGCAGCAGGAAATAGTTGCGAACCGAACCGCAGGTCCGCTGTGTGAGCTTCTGGAAGGAGTGTCGGCATGAATAAAAGCAAAGCCTTTGCGGCGCAGAGCGCAACGAGTCCTCTGGCCCCCTTTGAAATACAACGCCGTGAGCCCGGTCCTGACGACGTGCAGATCGAGATACTTTATTGCGGCGTCTGTCATTCCGATCTGCATACGGCGCGCAATGAATGGAAGAACACCCAGTATCCCTCGGTGCCGGGTCACGAAATCGTCGGCCGGGTCGCGGCCGTGGGCAACAAGGTGCGAGGATTCAAGGCCGGCGACCTGGCCGCCGTGGGCTGCATGGTCGACAGTTGCGGGAAATGTCCGTCCTGTCATGAAGGCGAAGAGCAATACTGCGAAGCGGGCTTCACCGGCACTTACAACGGGCCGGTGTTCGGCGGTGAAAATACCTATGGCGGTTATTCGCAGTCCATTGTCGTGAAGGAATCCTTTGTCCTCCACATTCAGCATGATGAAAAGGAACTGGCCAGTGTCGCGCCGCTGCTCTGCGCGGGGATCACGACCTATTCACCGTTACGGCACTGGCGGGTGGGCCCGGGAAAGAAGGTCGGTATTGTCGGTCTCGGCGGCCTCGGGCACATGGGTGTCAAAATCGCCCACGCCATGGGCGCTCATGTCGTGCTGTTCACCACCTCGCCCGGCAAGGTCGAGGATGGCAAGCGTCTGGGTGCCGATGAAGTCTGTATTTCCAAAGACTCCGAACAGATGGCGGAGTATGCCAATCAGCTCGACTTCATCCTCAATACGGTCGCCGCACCGCATGACCTGGATGCCTATCTGCAACTCCTCAAGCGCGATGGCACCATGACTCTGGTCGGTGCGCCGGCAGAGCCGCATCCATCACCCGGCGTGTTCAATCTTATCTTCAAGCGTCGCCAGTTGGCCGGCTCGCTCATCGGCGGTATACGCGAAACACAGGAGATGCTCGACTTCTGCGCCAAGCACAGGATTGTTTCGAATATCGAGCTGATCCCGATGGACTACATCAATACCGCCTACGAACGCATGCTCAAGAGCGACGTGAAGTACCGCTTCGTGATCGATATGGCGAAGTTCAAGTAAGTGAAACAACCGCAAGAAAGCGGGTCAGAGAGCAGATAAATCTTGCCTCAGCACGTATTGCTCTCTGACCCGGTCCGTCACTGAATGATTTGCGGCGGGCGTACACATGACTGCTTTGCCTGAGCGGCATCCAGATAGAAGGTGCCGCGGCACTGCTTGCTGGTGGTCTTGCTTAATCTGTAATTGATACAGCACCAGCCGACCGGATCGGGTGGGGGTGTGCATGCCTTTACCGCGCTGCTCTGGCTGCTGTAGAACTTGCCGGTGCATTCATAGCGCAATGTCGAGTAGACTTTTTCATTGCGACAGCACCATCCCTGGCTGCAGCCGCTGTCCGCCTGCCTGCGGTTGTTGTAGAACTTGCCCTGACAGCTGTTGGACAATGCACGAGTGACCTGGCCTTTCTGACAGCAATAGCCTTCTTCAGGTGCCTGTTTGATCTGTTCCACCTGGTGCAGAATTTCCCTCATCTCTCTGGGGTCCGCGCGACCAACCCGCGGCGCGGCCGAATGGGCTTCCGACGCCCACAACTCTCTGCCGGATTCAAGCCGAATCGGTGCCCAGCTTCCGCTACTGCTGCTGCAGTTGACGCTGCCTTCCATAACGACCGTGCGAACTTCACGTCTGGCGCCAACTTCGAACAGATACTGAGTTCCCGCGACACCCGCGACAACACCGCCGCCGGACGTCGAGAACAGCCCTCTGACATCGGCAAATATTCTGCCAAAGAAAACCTCCAGAGATCCGATGCGCACCCTCGTGTTCGGGAAAATAGTGACGGAGCCAAAGTCAGCGAATCGAATAATGGCGGAACCGTCGGCGCTGGTTTCGATCTCATCCCCTGGATTGAGCGTCATCCCCCGTCTGACGTCCACAATTTTTCCGCCCCGGTATACTGTCAGATATCCCTCACCCGTGCTGCGCTGGATATAGTCGGCACGGCCGGAGTCATTAACAGATGCTATCTGCTTCAGACTGATCGGGGCGCATCCCGAGCAGACCGCCACCAGTAGAAGCACGACGACTGTCGCGAGAGGATCAAGCGTGATTGATCTATTCATCATTCCAACTCCCTTTGGTGACCTGATGCGAGCGGCGCTGAAGCCAGAGCAAAATGCCGTGGGCGATGAGAAACGCCACCAGGTCATACAGCACATTCAACAGAATCCCGCCGATCGCGAACGCTATGGCAATCGCGATATACAGGACAAGTATAGACATGAGTGTCAGACGTCGCGTCAGTCTGGCGTGCGTGGCGGTAAACAGGCTGGTGGCGGCACCGAGAACTGCCATCACGGCAATGATGAATGCCTGCCAATCCACGGTAGGCGTTGAAAAGATCCGTCCGGTTTGCAGGTCGGTAATTGCGCTGGCATGAAATTCCACGCCGTAGATGAGCGATCGGCTGAATCCCCGATAGACGACATGCTGGTCTGATACGTCGTTGCCCTCACTGAGTTCCGTGATGCCCACCAGCAAGATCCTGCCGCGCAGCCGTTCATCACCTATTGAGCCGGTTTCCAGCAGATCGGCATAAGAAATGCGTCGGCTGGAATCAAGCCAGTAGTCAGGCGCCCTGTTGCGGATGATAAGCATGGCATAGTCGTCTCCCGCCGCGAGGGTATTACACTCACCTTCATCGTAGAACACATGTTCGATGGCGGAGAAACGAAGCGGGTCAGGCAGTGGATCGCCATGGAAACCGAGCAGTCGGCGCGAGACATCTATGGAGGTAACCTTCTCCGGCCGAATGGCTGAAACCGAAAGTGCTGGAATATGCGCCCGCACAATCGGTCCGGAATCCAGGGCGTCATCGGTTTCGACAACCGCGAGCGGCGCCGCATACAGATGGCTCATGTGCGGCACGAGACACAAGGTGCCCCAGCCGGCGCCGGCGTCAAGCAGTTTCGAGACCAGCTTGGGCGTTCCCTCCTGGTAATCAACAATGCCAAAAACCGATCGTGTATCAAAGGGTGCGGTGATTGCGCGGGATACCGCGTTCGCCAGGGTGTCATCAGCCGCGGACTCGCTTTCGAAGTGGATATCGAACACGACCGCCTCGGCATCCGCACGCGCGGCCCGATCGATCAGCTGCGAATGGAATTCACGCCAGGCAGCGCGGTTATCGGCGCTGAAGCGATGGCCGAGCTTGGCCTCGCTCTGCGCATCGATGGTGACCAACAGCACGTTCGACTCCGGTGGCGGTCCGGAAATTGTCTCCACTGCCCAGAGCAGGTAGTTCGTCGTCAGCGTGTCCAGGTTGAATATATCGAACACCTTCATCCAGACGGCGAACACGAACAGGATCGCCAGAATCGGAACCAGTATCGTCGAGCGTTTGGCCACCAGCATGATGCGCTGGAGGCGATCCAGTTCCCGCCGCATAAAGCCGCGTGGCCGCCCGAGAATATCGTCCACCAGGACATCGAAGTCGCGTTCGAATGTCGCGTCGCCGATGGCGACCGCATTGCGCCATGCCAGATCCTTCAGTCCGGCTGGAAGATCATCGGCCTTGGGCATCTCCGCACCCTGCACGAGTACCGGCACGACGCGCTTGCCCTCGATCAGCGCCGTTTCTATTTCGCGCCTGACGAAATCCTGCGGATTATCGAGTCGTCGGCCATTTTCGT
Source organism: Gammaproteobacteria bacterium (assembly GCA_041553175.1). Lineage (GTDB taxonomy): Bacteria > Pseudomonadota > Gammaproteobacteria > Thiohalobacterales > Thiohalobacteraceae > JAHJQQ01. The sequence continues at coordinate 3,907 of JBFEJM010000091.1, forward strand.
CAGTGATGGAAAGCCATTGACGACCGATCAACGCGAGCACGATGTCGCTTTGCGCCAGATTGTCAGCGATAGTCTGAGGAAACTCAGCACCCGCCTGGATCTTATCGGTATCGATAAAAACCCGGGATGATCCGAACTGCCGGCCGAGCCAGTCGAACAGGCGGCCGGCGTGTGCGGACGCATCCGCACGGCGATAACTGATAAAAACGCGTGGCTCTTTGTTTGAGTGTTTCATGCCGGCATCACGCGTGGAATCGAAGCGATGGCTTCGTTGTGTTGATTCCAACCGATTGAACCGATAACTCTATCCGTCACGCCAACGTCCCTGGCAACACAGCCTGTATCTATTTCGTGTAAACGGAAAGTATAGAAGAAAAGGGGGCAGTGCTATTTTTCAAAGCCCTTATCATTCGACGTCACTCCGCTTCATCAAGAATGATGACGCTATCGCCCACCGTCAGAAGGCCGCCGCTGATCACCTTGATGCAGATGCCGCTGTAGTGACCCAAGGCCTTGCCCATGCCTTTGCCGGATACCTTGTCGATGTAGCCGCAGGGTGGCCGTGGCTTGTCGTAGCGAAATACCGCGCCGCCGATTCGGAATGACTTTCCTTCCAGCTGTTTGGTCTTCAAACCGTCAACGACCAGATTGCGCCGATGGCCGCCGTTGTCCAGAGCGGTTTCGATCTGTATCGGTGCCTTGTGTTTCGCGTGCTGCAGATCATAGGCGGTGATGAGTGTGGCCTGACAGCCCTCGATCGACTGCCAATGACCGGCATTCGAGCAATAGCGGTCGCCTTGCAGGCCCCGACCTTCGACGGCTTCAATGCTCGCTACCGATTGCATGGGCTCACCCACGGCGGTGGCGATATAGATGGCTGTGAGTGTGGAGGGCGTCTGTTGACGTTTGAATCTGAGCCAGTGCGGAATCATATGGAAGCTGTTATAAGCGCGGGTGAATGGGCGTCGTGCAGCTGCTTGATTGAGTATGATTGAGTATATAGGTGTCAGTGCGTGAATGCGCCCGATAACGGTGCGTTGTTGTCCCTCGATTGATTCCGATCCACGCCCCAGGGTTGCTTCACGACAAGGTAGTGAGCAAACAAATGCACCCGAATATTTGAGCCGATTTTCGCTTATACCGCTCATTTTCCCGTCTCGATGAAATGCACCACAAAGGCTCTAAACTAGACACTAACCCTTACCTTTCAATACATCGTCAAGGAGCGGCTATGAGTCTGGCGCCTGATCCCACCCGCATTCTCCAGACCGGCTTCGGCTACGGGGCCTCAAAGGTCCTGCTCACCGGCGTCGAACAGGAGGCCGGCTTTCGGAGCCATGAAATCGTGCATCTGGCCGGGCCATGCAGCGCCGCGATTGGGTATAAGTCATGGGAGTCAATGTTGTTTACAGGATGGCGCAATGAATACATCAGGGAGAGAGCATGAAGACGCACATCGAGATGCTGAAGGAAATGGGTGTATCGAACGAGGACGCCGAGCAATACATCGATGACCTGGAGTCCACCCTGCCCAGGTACGGCATTACAGAATCGAGGCAACGACTGGCACATTTCTTCGCGCAAGTCCTGCATGAGTCCGGCTGCATGCGCTTCGACATGGAAAACCTGAACTACTCGGCAAAGGCATTGCGAGCGGTGTTCAGCAAGTATTTCACGACCGATGCGGAGGCGGACGCCTACGCCGGCAATCCCGAAAAGATCGCTAATCGTGTCTATTGCAACCGCATGGGTAACGGCAGCGAATCCAGCGGCGATGGCTGGAAATACCGCGGGCGCGGGCTCATTCAGCTGACCGGAAAAAACAACTACAAAGCGTTCGCCGAATGGATAAGTGACCCGAGAGTGATCGATGACCCCGATCTTGTTGCTACCGAGTACGCCGTGCACTCCGCCATATTTTTCTGGGACAAGAACAACCTCAACACGATAGCCGATAAGGATGACGTTGTGCGCTTGACCAAACGCATCAACGGTGGAACGAACGGTCTCGCCCATCGCAAGGAGCTGCTCAACAAGGCAAACGGCCTGATCGCGATGCTCAATCTGAAGGATTCCACTCTGGCTTGAGCGGAACGTTACGCCAGCGATCAACAGTCGGGATTATCTGTCCAGGCAAAAGGAGGGGCCATGGCTCACGAAGTTCTTATAAGTTATTCCACATCACCCCGCCACTCGAGCAGCATATCGATAAGCTGGCGCATGATGTTAAGGCGCTGTTATCGAGTGGCAGCCGCAAGCGACCGGTAGGAACATCCCGTCCCACCGTCTCCGCAAACGCCCCTGCGGCCGCCACTGCCCAGGCGTACAGCACGCCACCCCCGGCCGGAGCTCAGTCCGCGACTCCAGCGCGGCGACGCATGCCCGTTATCGCGGCTGCGGTAAGTCTGGCGGCAGTCGCCGCCGGGATCGGTGGTTACTTGTACTCACAGAGTAACGGAGGCGTGGTGCCCGCGATGGCCAATCAAAGCGTCGTCGAGGCGAGACAGGCGCTTCGGGCCGAACGCTTGATGGTTGATGTGGTGCTGGAAGAAAGCGACAAGCCGGGCGGGAGCGTGATCCGCAGCGCGCCGGAGGCAGGCGAGAAGGTCGGTAAGAACGATACAATCACGCTGTATGTCTCCGGTATGGTCACTTTACCCGCACTCAAGGATGAACCGCTGGATAAGGCGAGAACCATGCTCAAGAAAGTACGTTTGCCGGCAACGGAGCAAACGTACTCCGACGATTTGATCGTCATCAAGTACGAACCCAGTGAACAGGGTGAGGAGGTTGTATTACGCACAATACCGGCCGCCGGAAAACAGGTGTTAATCGGAAGCGATGTTGTGCTGACGGTGTCCGAGGATAAAGTCGCCGTGCCCGATGTGTCCGGCGAACAGGAGAGGAACGCTCTCGATTCCATTGTCGCGGCGCGACTGAAATACGAGATCGTCAGAGACTGGAAGCCGAAGTATGTAACCGGCACCGTATTCAAAACCGAGCCGGCAGCGGCAAGCAAACTGAGTCGCAATGGGCTGGTAAGAATTTATGTTGCCAGCGAGGGCGGATGAGTCTGGCTTCAGAACAGCGGAAACACCAGGCATGCTGACATTATCAAGATGCCCCAAGGCTTGAATCTGCGCGAGCGGCCGGACGGGTCGAGCAAGGTCTATCGCGCCGTAAGCGCAGGCACATCGGTCAAAGTGCTCAGTCAACCGGGAACCGGGTGGACCAAGATCGTTTTCAATGAGTAATACTGATTTAAGTACGCGGCGCAGGACTCAGTAATTTGAGCGTAATCGACGCCGCCCAAGGTTTTCAACTGAGCATTCGCCATAAAAAAAGGCCCGGTGCGAACCGGGCCTTTTCAAGCTTTGCTGTTGCATACAGCAATTTGCCGTGTTTATAGATTGTGGCTCACGATCAGACCGATCATCAGTTGCTGGGCACTGAGCAGCGCGGTCTGGGTGGCGGCGATGTTCAGGTTCTGTTGTTGCTGAGTCAGTATGATCTGATCGGCCTGCAGACCGATATTGTCGGCCATTGCCAGGATCAGGTCCGCTTCCTCGAGGATGCGGTTGGCCATGACGCCGATGTCATCGGACAGCGTCAGGATGCTGCCGGTCGAATCGGTCAGAGTCGGCGTGGCGCTGGTGGCGTTAAGGCCGTCCACCGCGATGGCGTACCCTTCCACGGCGATCGCCAGTGCCGCCATTTTTCCGCTCAGGTCGAGCAGCGTGAGCATGGACTCCTGGTTCACACTCATGGTATTGGCGGCGGCATCGACGCTGATGGCGCTATCGCTGCTCAAGATCTGTGCCTTGAGTGCGGCAACCGCGGTTTCGATGTTGGCCAGTTCG
>JBFEJM010000092.1:0-7719 GCA_041553175.1 Gammaproteobacteria bacterium
AGGCGGTCAGCGATCTCGTGGTGGAAGGCGAGCGCGTCACCGGCGTCGTCACCCAGATGGGCCTGCGCTTTGCGGCCCCCTGCGTGGTGTTGACGGTCGGGACTTTTCTGGCTGGTCGCATCCATATTGGCCTGTCAAATTTCGAGGGCGGTCGCGCCGGCGATCCACCCGCCAACGCGCTGGCGACGCGATTGCGCGAGCTGCCGTTGCGGGTCGATCGCCTCAAGACCGGAACGCCGCCGCGTATCGATGGCCGCAGCCTTGATTACAGTGTGATGCAGGAACAGCCGGGAGACGATCCGGTACCGGTATTTTCCTACCTCGGCAGCGCAGCCGAACATCCGCGTCAGGTCGCCTGCCATATCACCCATACCAACGCGCGCACCCACGACATCATCAAAGGTGGTTTGGACCGCTCGCCGATGTATACCGGTGTCATCGAGGGCGTGGGTCCGCGCTATTGTCCGTCCATCGAGGACAAGGTGCATCGCTTCGCAGACAAAGAAGCACATCAGATTTTTGTCGAGCCGGAAGGGCTTTCGACCCACGAAATCTATCCCAACGGTATCTCCACCAGCCTGCCGTTCGATGTGCAGTACGAGCTGGTGCGCTCCATCCGCGGCTTTGAACACGCCCATATCACGCGGCCCGGCTATGCCATCGAATACGATTACTTCGACCCGCGTGATCTTCAGTATTCGCTGGAAACCAAAGTCATCGCGGGCCTGTTTTTCGCCGGCCAGATCAACGGCACCACCGGTTACGAGGAAGCTGCCGCTCAAGGGCTGCTGGCCGGACTGAATGCCGCCCGCAAGGCGCAGGATCGCGCGCCCTGGTGGCCGACCCGGGACCAGGCCTACCTCGGTGTGCTGATCGATGATCTGATCACACGCGGCACCAGCGAACCTTACCGCATGTTCACCAGTCGCGCCGAATACCGCCTGCTGCTGCGCGAAGACAATGCCGATTTGCGCCTGACGCCGATCGGGCGGGAACTCGGACTGGTCGACGAGCAGCGCTGGCAGATCTTCAGCGCGCACAGTGAAGCCATCGAGCGGGAACAGCAGCGGCTGCGCGACACCTGGGTCCGCCCTGCGAGTCCCGCCGCCGCAGCGTTGCAGCCTCATCTGGAACAGGCACTGACACGCGAATTTCGCGCGCTCGATCTGCTGCGCCGACCCGAGCTGGGTTACCGCGAGCTGATGTCAGCACCGGAAATAGGTCCGGGTGTCAGCGATGCACGGGTAGCCGATCAAGTCGAGGTGCAGGCGAAGTATTCCGGTTATATCGATCGTCAGCAGACCGAGATCGAACGCCATCGACGCCATGAAGAACAGCCGCTGGCAATCGATATGAACTATGATGAAGTACACGGCCTGTCGGCGGAGGTGCGGGAGAAACTGCGCCAACAGCGGCCGCAAACCGTCGGCCAGGCGGCGCGCATACCTGGCGTAACGCCGGCCGCCATTTCATTGCTGCTGGTTCATTTGAAAAAGGGCGGCACAGCGCGCACGCGCGCTTGAGATGCCCCACCCTGACCTCATGCAGCCCGGGCGGAGACCCATGGAACTCGAACAGATCCTCGATAAAGGCCTGGTCAGCTCGGGGCTGACGCTGAGCACGCGCGCGCGTGCTCAGTTACTGGACTATATTGCGATGCTGGCGAAATGGAACCGGGTCTACAATCTGACCTCTGTGCGTAAGCCGCAGGACATGCTGACCCGCCATATCCTCGACAGCCTGGTGGTGCAACCTCATATCAAGGGTCCGCGCATCCTCGATGTCGGCACCGGCGCCGGTCTGCCGGGCCTCGTGCTGGCGATCGCCAATCCCGAGTGGCAGGTGGTGTTGCTGGATTCCAGCGGCAAGAAGCTGCGTTTCGTGCGCCAGTGCGTGGCTGAGCTGGGTCTGCACAATGTGACTGTGGACCACAGCCGCATCGAAGACTATCAGCCGGATATGCTGTTCGACACCATCATCAGCCGCGCCTTCTCGTCACTTGACGAAATGTACAAGCATTGCGCGCAATTGTGCGCGGAAGACGGCCGTATTCTGGCGATGAAGGGGATATATCCCTTGGCTGAAATCGAAGCGCTGCCCGATCAGGCGCTGGTTTTCGCATCGCACGCACTGACCGTACCCGGCCTCGATGCGCAACGCCATCTGGTTGAAATGCACCCGGCCTGAACCACTGTTTGCCGGCGCCGATTTAGTTCCGGCCGTAAGCCGGTTACACTCACCGGTAACGGGACCGCCCGATTCTCTTTTCGGTGAGGTATCGGCTGGTAACACCTGCTGTGTCCGTGCTGCCGTCGCCAAGGCAACACAGCCGGACGGTTCATAATAATGTTCGACGATTCATCTGAAGTCAGTTATGACGCGCATAATCGCGGTGACAAATCAAAAAGGCGGCGTCGGTAAAACGACGTCCTGCATCAATCTGGCAGCCGCGTTGGCGCTGACACACCGGCGCGTGCTGCTGATCGATCTGGATCCGCAGGGCAATGCCACCATGGGCAGCGGCATCGACAAGCACGAGGTCGAATATTCCAGCTGCGATGTGCTGCTCGGTGAAATCAATATCGAACAGGTGATCGCCGCCAGCGAGGCCGCGGGTTACGATGTGTTGCCGGGCAACAGCGATCTCACCGCGGCGGAAGTGGAATTGCTGAAGGCCTTCGACGGCGGCCAGCGGCTGCGCACCGCGCTGACCCATATCCGCGATCGCTACGATTATATTCTGATCGATTGCCCGCCCTCGCTGAACATGCTCACCATCAACGCACTGACCGCCGCGCAGGGCGTACTGATTCCCATGCAATGCGAGTACTACGCCCTGGAAGGCCTGTCGGCACTGGTCGAGACCATTGGCCAGATTCAGGCATCGGTGAATCCGGCGCTGGAAATCGAGGGTCTGCTGCGCACGATGTTCGACGCACGTAACAACCTCGCTAATCAGGTGTCGGAACAACTCATGGCGCATTTCGGCGACAAGGTCTACCGGACCATTGTGCCGCGCAATGTGCGCCTGGCCGAGGCGCCCAGTCATGGTCTTCCCGTCCTGAGCTACGATCGCGGTTCGCGCGGCGCCATCGCCTATCTGGCGCTGGCCGGCGAGCTGGTACGGCGGGAGCAGGAGCGCTTGCAGGCGGCAACGGCTGAGTTGGGCTAAAAAATGCAACTTTGACCGCAAAGGACGCAAAGGCGCGCAAAGGAATAAATTATTCATGCACGAGATGACGCACCAGAACAAACTGCACGACTATGGCCCAGTACCTGTTCGTCCGGCGTCGCGCACACACAGACGGCGACAATTCTTTGTTTATAGTCGTCAAGATTTTCTTCGCGCGCCTTCGCGCCCTTTGCGGTTGAAGTATTTTTGTCTGATGGCCCCAGACCATTGGCGCCATAGGCGTCCAGGCGGGTATCCTTAGCAACCATGGCTACGAAGAAACGAGGATTGGGACGCGGACTGGACGCACTGCTCGGCGGTGCCGCCAAGGCCGCCCCGGCATCTGCTGCGACATCCGCTGCGGTTCCGGCTGCGACGCAGGCGACCACAACTGAGCCGGTCGACGGCAGCCTGCGCAAGCTGCCGCTGGATCTGATCCAGCGCGGCAAGTACCAGCCGCGCCACGACATGCATCAGGAGTCACTGCAGGACCTGGCGGATTCCATCAAGGCGCAGGGTGTGGTGCAGCCCATCGTGGTACGGCCGATCGGTCCCGCCACCGGAAGCCAGCAGCGCTACGAGATCATCGCCGGCGAACGGCGCTGGCGTGCCGCTCAGCTCGCCCAGCTCGCGGAGATCCCTGCCGTTATCCGCGACGTACCGGATCGCGCCGCCATCGCCATGGCGCTGATCGAGAATATTCAGCGCGAGAATCTGAATCCCCTCGAGGAGTCACGGGCACTGCAGCGCCTGATCCAGGAGTTCGAACTCACCCATCAGCAGGCGGCGGAAGCGGTCGGCCGCTCGCGTGCCGCGGTGTCGAATCTGTTGCGGCTGCTGGAGCTGGCCGACGAGGTCAAGGAACTGGTCGAGAGCGGCAAGCTGGAGATGGGTCATGCCCGCGCGCTGCTTGCCCTGAGCGGCGACGATCAGGTCCACAGCGCGCGCCAGGTCGTCACCAAGGGGCTGTCGGTGCGGGAGACGGAAAAACTGGTCAAGCGGCTTCTCGGCGGTGCCAGCAAGCCAGCGGCTCAGGCGAAACGGATTGATCCGGATATTCGGCGGCTCGAAGATGATCTCGCCGAGCGTCTCGGCGCCAAAGTGGCGCTGGAGCAGGGCCGCGGCGGCAAGGGCAAGCTGGTCATCAGCTACAACAGTCTGGATGAGCTGGACGGAATCCTGGAGCGGATCCGCTGACGGGCGCCTGCCGCACCCACCCGTCATTCGCCTCACCCCCGGCATTAGCCCAACAACGGGCCCGGTTATAACCTTTGTTTATCCACCTATCATTGACCCTGTGCCCCCGAAGTCCCTATAATGCGCGCCGGCACGCACGGGCCGGTCACCAGCTATCCAGCGTTATGACGACCGATTCCTACCGCCGCGCACAACCGGGCCCCTGGCTGGAACACTGCGGTGTTCGCCGGGTCCGCGCCGAGATATCTGCGGCGTGCGTACGACCCTGAGTATCCAGGCACTGATCGCCGTATTGGCGGCCGGTGGGGGATTTCTCTACGGCGGGCTGCCGGCCGCGTACGCCGCCCTGTTTGGGGCCGGCATCGCATTGGTCAATGCATTGCTTTTGACCTGGCGCCTATACCGGGGAAAACGACAGCTACACGCCGATGTGCATCGCCATCTGCGGTCGTTTTATTTTTCCACCCTCGAGCGCTTTGTTGTTGTCGGCTGCTTGCTCGCGGTGGGACTCGGGGCGCTGCAACTGCCGCCGCTGCCGCTGCTGGCGGCATTCATCGCCGGGCAAATGGCCTGGCTGGTTTCTGGATTCAACGAGCGGGATTGATTAGTACATGGCTGGCGAAGTCCATACCTCTGCAGAGTACATCCGGCACCATCTTCAGAATCTCACCTACGGCAAGCTGCCCGACGGTAGCTGGGGTTTCGCCCATACCGCGGACGAGGCCAAGGAAATGGGTTTCTGGGCGCTCAACGTCGACACCCTGGGATTCTCCATACTGCTCGGCGTGCTGTTTCTCTGGTTGTTCCGCCGCGTCGCCAAGTCCGTCACTTCAGACGTGCCGAACGGCACCCAGAATTTCGTCGAATGGATTGTCGACTTCATCAATGACAGCGTGCGCGGCTCGTTCAGCGGCAGGAACGATCTGATCGCGCCCTTGTCCCTGACCATCTTCATCTGGATCTTCCTGATGAACTTCATGGACCTGATCGCCGTCGACTGGATACCGGGTATCGCGACCGCGCTGGGCATTCCCTTCCTCAAAGTGGTACCGAGCACCGACCCCAACGCCACGTTTGGCATGGCGCTGTCCGTGTTTGCGCTGGTGCTCTACTACAGCATCAAGATAAAGGGCGTGTCGGGTTTTGTCGGCGAACTGACGCTGATGCCGTTCCAGGCCAGCAACAAATTCGTGCAGGTCCTGTTCATGCCGATCAACCTGCTGCTTGAAGGCGTCACGCTGATCGCCAAGCCGGTCTCTCTCGCCCTTCGACTCTTTGGTAACATGTACGCCGGTGAGATGATCTTCATCCTCATCGCCATCATGTACAGCGCCGGCTGGGCCCTGGGTCTGTTCGGCAGCGTTCTGCATCTCGGCTGGGCCATCTTCCACATCCTGATCATCACGCTGCAGGCGTTCATCTTCATGACGCTGACCATCGTCTATCTGGATATGGCCCATCAGGAACATCACTGATTTCTTTTTTGTATTAAACATCACTCTTTAGCTAGGAGAGAATCATGGAAAATGCACTGCTGTACATTGCCGGCGCTCTGATGATGGGCCTGGGTGCTCTGGGCGCCGCTGTCGGCATCGGTATCCTCGGCGGCCGCTTCCTGGAAGGTGCCGCACGTCAGCCGGAACTGATCCCGATGCTGCGCACGCAGTTCTTCATCGTGATGGGTCTGGTCGACGCCGTGCCGATGATCGCGGTTGGTCTGGCCATGTACGTCCTGTTCGCCGTTGTCGGTGGTTGATCACGGCTGCGACTGAACTCGCACTGTCCCGGACTACTCACGAGGTACAGGAATGAATATCAACGCGACTCTGATAGGGCAGTCGATCACCTTTTTGATCTTCGTGTGGTTCTGCATGAAGTTCGTGTGGCCGCCCATCATGCATGCGCTGGAAGCCCGCAAGAAGCAGATTGCAGACGGATTGGCCGCGGCCGAACGCGGTAAGCACGAGCAGGAGCTGGCACAGAAGCGTGCCGCCGAAGTTCTGCATGACGTCAAGCAGCAGGCGCAGGAAATTATCGCCAAGGCTGAAAAGCGTGCTGCTGAGATCGTCGACGAGGCCAAGGCCGATGCCAAGACCGAAGGCGAGCGGATCCTGACCGCAGCACGTGCCGAGATCGGTCAAGAGGTCAACCGCGCGAAGGAAGGTCTGCGCAACCAGGTGGTCTCGATTGCCATCGCGGGTGCCAGCAAGGTTCTGGAGCGTGAAGTCGACGCCAACACACACAACGACCTGCTGTCCAAGCTGGCTTCGCAGATCTAGGTGAAATGTAATGGCGGAATTCACCACTATTGCCCGACCCTACGCCCAGGCGGCATTCAAGCTGGCGGATCAGAACAAGGCCCTTGATGCCTGGTCTGACATGCTGGGTGTTGCCGCTCTCGTAGCGGCGGATCCCGACATGCGCAAGCTGCTCGACAACCCGCGCATCACGGCCGAGCAACTGGCCGAACTGTTCATCGATATCTGCGGCGATCGTCTCGATGGCTCCGGCCAGAACCTTATGCGTCTGCTGGCGGAACGGCGCCGTCTGGTCGTGCTGCCGGAGATCTTCGGGCTGTTCGAGCAGATGAAGAGCGAGGCCGAGGGCGCCATCACCGCGCAACTGATCACGGCCTTCCCGGCCACGGATGCGCAGAAGGCGACGGTTGCGGCGGCGCTCAAGCAGCGTTTCGGTCGCGATGTGCAGCTCGAGTACATCACCGATCCCAGTCTGATGGGTGGTGCGATCGTGCGCGCGGGCGACCTGGTTATCGACGGTTCGGTGCGGGGCAAGCTGACCCGCTTGGGTACGGCCCTGAGTCACTGATGAGGAAAGGTTATGCAACTCAATCCCACTGAAATTAGCGAGCTCATCAAAAGCCGCATAGAGAAGTTCCAGACCGTCGCGGAGGCGCGTACCGAAGGTACAGTCGTCAGTCTGACCGACGGTATCGCCCGTATCCACGGCCTGTCCGACGTAATGTCCGGCGAGATGATCGAGTTCCCCGGCGACGTGTTCGGCATGGCGCTGAACCTGGAGCGCGATTCGGTCGGCGCGGTTATTCTCGGTGAGTACAAACACATCTCCGAGGGCGACTCGGTCAAGTGCACCGGCAAGATTCTGGAAGTGCCGGTCGGTGACGCACTGCTCGGCCGCGTGGTCGACGCACTCGGTAACGCGATCGACGGCAAGGGTCCGCTGAACGCGACCCAGACCTCGCCGATCGAGAAGATCGCGCCGGGCGTTATCGCACGTAAATCGGTCGATCAGCCGGTGCAGACCGGCCTGAAGGCCATCGACGCGATGGTCCCGGTCGGCCGCGGTCAGCGCGAGCTGATCATCGGCGACCG
>JBFEJM010000093.1:0-7717 GCA_041553175.1 Gammaproteobacteria bacterium
CTTGAGCTTCCGGTAGAGCGTGCGGAGCCCTATCCCGAGGGTCTTCGCGCAAGCATCCTTATTAAACCCGCATGCTTTCATTGTCTCTTCGATGACAGCACGTTCCACTTCATCCATTGATGAACCGATGGGCAGGCGGATTTCTCCTGGCTGACAGATTCGCGCCTGGTGTTGGCGCTGTACCAGGAAATCGGCCGGATGGCGCGGCAATCGAATATCGAGCAGCAACGCTCAACGCCGGTCGATATCGAGGTCTACTGCTACCGGCAGACACCCGCCAACGGCGGTGTATCCGACTTGCAGGTGGCGACGGAACTTGAATTCGCCGATGACGCGCAACGCGCGTCATTCCTGTCTGCCATGTCGGCATCAGGAGATTACCGGGTTCTGAAACTCATGGCGACCCACTCCCTTGAGCTGAACAAACTGGAGCTGGATACGGCCATCGAGTCGATCCGCAGCCAGTCCAGGCACCGCGCGCTGAAATTGCAGGAGCAGTTGCATGCAGTGGCGGGGTACGGTGAGATTATTGATATCACGGATCAGTACCGTCTGCTGCAGAATATGTTCGTCGATTAGTCTCTGATTCCGGGTGTTCCTGCCCGGTGCCTTTCCATATGGCTGCGTGTATCATTGGCGCCCGAAACGGGTGTCCGGCGCAGGCGCGTGTCCGCTGTTGGATAATCTGACCCCCTTACCAATGTAGAAGCTCCTGACATGACCGAACTGAACTTTGAAGGTGTTGAGCGGCTGCCGCTCCGAACATTTACCGAGAAGGCCTATTTGGATTATTCCATGTACGTCATTCTCGATCGTGCGCTGCCGCACATAGGTGATGGCCTCAAACCCGTGCAGCGTCGTATCGTCTATGCGATGTCGGAACTCGGGCTGGCGGCGACGGCCAAGTACAAAAAATCGGCCCGTACTGTCGGTGACGTGCTGGGTAAGTTCCATCCGCATGGGGACTCGGCTTGTTATGAAGCAATGGTTCTCATGGCGCAGTCGTTTTCTTACCGCTATCCACTGATCGATGGGCAGGGTAACTGGGGTTCTGCTGACAATCCCAAGTCGTTCGCGGCAATGCGCTATACCGAGGCGCGCCTGGCGCCATACGCGGAAGTGCTGCTGAGCGAACTGGGACAGGGCACCGTCGATTGGCATCCGAATTTCGATGGCACCCTGGAGGAGCCGGTGCTGTTACCTGCGCGCCTGCCCAATGTGTTGTTGAATGGCGCTACGGGTATCGCGGTTGGCATGGCGACCGATATTCCGCCGCATAATCTGCGCGAGGTCGCGGCGGCGACCATACGCCTGCTGGAGGATCCCAAGACCACATTGGATCAGCTGTGCGAACACGTCATCGCACCGGATTTCCCGACCGATGCGGAGATCATCACCCCGCGAGCGGAGATCCTGCAGGCATACAGGACGGGTAATGGTTCGGTGCGTATGCGAGCGCGTTACGAGCTGGAGCAGGGCGACATCGTGATCACGGCCTTGCCCTATCAGGTGTCGGGCGAAAAGATCCAGGAGCAGATCGCGCAGCAGATGAATGCGAAGAAGCTGCCTATGGTCGAGGATCTGCGCGACGAATCGGATCACGAGAATCCCACCCGTCTGGTGATCGTGCCGCGTTCGAATCGGGTCGATGTCGAGACGCTGATGTCACATCTGTTTGCAACCACAGATCTGGAACGCAGCTACCGAATCAATCTGAATATCATCGGCATTGATGGTCGTCCTCAGGTCAAGGATCTGCGTACGATTCTCGCCGAGTGGCTGGAGTTCCGTACCGCCACCGTGCGGCGCAGGTTGGAATACCGCCTGGAAAAAGTCATCCGTCGGCTGCATCTGCTCGATGGTCTGTTGATCGCCTTTCTGAATCTGGATGAGGTGATCCGGATCATACGCACAGAGGACGAACCGAAAGCGGTTCTGAAAAAGCGTTTCTCGCTCAGCGATGAGCAGGCGGACTATATCCTCGATACACGTCTGCGCCAGTTGGCCAGGCTCGAGGAAATGAAAATACGGAGTGAACAGAATGAGCTCGCCGAAGAGCGCGATGATCTGGAAAAAATCCTGGGTTCCTCGCGCCGGTTGAAAACGCTGATCCGCAAGGAGATCAACGCAGACGCGGAGAAATACGGTGATGCGCGGCGATCGAAACTGGTCGAGCGGCAGGCGGCCCAGGCCCTGGACGAAACGGCGTTGGTGCCGAGCGAACCGGTTACGGTTGTGCTGTCCGAAAAAGGCTGGGTGCGGGCCGCAAAGGGGCACGAGGTCGATGCCTCGGGCCTGGCTTACAAGGCCGGTGACGGTCTGCTGGCCGTGGCCACGGGGCGCAGCAACCAGGCGGCGGTGTTCCTGGATTCCAGTGGCCGCAGTTACTCGTTACCCGCACATTCATTACCCTCCGCACGCGGCCATGGAGAACCGCTGACGGGGCGGCTGAATCCGCCTGACGGTGCCTTGTTCCAAGGCATAATGCTCGGTGCGCCCGACGATCTGTATCTGATTGCCAGTGACGCCGGTTATGGTTTTGTCGCCAGGCTGGAGGATCTTTTTGCCAAGAACAAGAACGGCAAGGCGGTGCTCAGTATGCCTGCCGGCGCGCGTGTACTGCTGCCGCAACGGATCACAGATGTACAGGCCGACCTGCTGGCCGCGGTCAGCAACGCAGGCCGATTGCTGGTCTTCCCGGTCAGCGAACTGCCGCAAATGACACGTGGCAAGGGCAACAAGATCCTGTCGATTCCCGCTAAGAAGGTGGCGGCGCGCGAGGAATTCGTTGCCGGTATTGGCGTGATCGCCACTGGCGCGACATTGGTGGTCCACTCGGGTAAACGCTATCTGAAGCTGAAGGGTTCCGAGCTGACGGCATATTCCGGTGAGCGCGGTCGACGTGGAGACAAGCTGCCGCGTGGATTCCAGAAGGTGTCCGGCGTAACGATAGAGCCGTGAGGCAGTCGTCGCTTGCGCCGATTCAGGGCGCGGGGACAGTCGCGGGTGCGGTCAGCGGTGCCGTCACCGGAGGTGCGTCGGGTGTTGTTCCCTGCAGTTCCTCCAGCTTCTTGAGTACGCGTTCGGCGCGTTCGAGATTGGTGCGTGCCTGGGCGTTATCCGGTTCCAGATCGAGAATCTCCCGCCACAGATCGCGGGCCTGTTCGATCTGTTTTTCCCGGTAGTGGGCGCTGGCGCGTTCGTTGACTTCCTTGATATAGGCGGCGATCGCTGCATCGATTGATGCATCGAGATCCTGCAGCTGTGGGGTATCACCCTCCAGTTTGCGGAGTTCCGTGATCGTCGCTTTGGCCTCTTTCAGATTGCCGTGTGTCATTGCCTCCTGCAGCTGCAGCCGCAGCTGACGGATCTTCTGCTGCGGGCTGGGTTCGCTGGAACGTGCCGGTGTCTTGCTGACGGTTTTGCTGGCCGAGGCGGGGCGCGGCGGGTGGCGCAGTTGTTCCAGTTGATGCCGTTCGGTGGCCACGAATTTCTCACCGCGGGCACGTGCAGCGGCGGTCAGGGTTTCGTCGGCCAGGCTCAGACGGCGGGCTTCAAGTGCGTTTCTGCCGCACTGCAGGAGTTTCTCACCCAGCGTGTTGAGTTCCTGCCGCTCACGATGAGTCAGCCAGTCCCGTAGATAGTCTTTTGCTTCGAGTGGCGCGCGGGTTTCCAGAAGCAGCGCTTTGTCGGCCAGATAGCGTGCACGAGCCGCATCCATCAGGCAGTTGTTCAATGCAAGTCGCGCGGTTCGTTCCTGTTCTACTTCGCTGTGCGCGTCGTTGAGGCGTTTGCTGTCGGCCACCGTTTTCAAACCCGAACCCAGGACCTGCTGTGCCTGGAACCACTCGCCTGCCTGTCTATGTTGTTCCGCCACGCTGACGATGACGTCTTCGAGTTTCTTGCGGGTGATCTCCAGTCTGCGTTCAGACCCGGGTTCGGGCTTGCGGGCATGGTTGGTCTTGGCCTCTTTGTAGTCGGCCAGCGCTATGCGCAGCGGTTCGCCGTCGATTGCCTCGCGTTCAGGCAGCATCGCACAGGCACCCAGCAGAAGAACGCTGGACAGCAGAGCCAGACGGAATAATCGTACGGAAAGGACCATTAAGCGCTATGTCGGCGGGCTTGCCACCAGAGTTGTTGAACTTGGCGTTCAAAGGCGTCTTTATAGTTAGGCATAACGTCTTCGATCAAATAGGTTGTGACCGGATGCTGTATGCCGCGCAGGCGAATGGCGCGATGCCTGCGTGCAACGAAACGATCAATTATTTCGGGGCGGCGGTAAATCTGTTCGGTAACGACAATCTGTCCGCCCTCAGCAGCCGAGCCGAGACGTGCTGCCAAGTTTACCGAATCACCGACCACTGTGTACTCCATTCTTTCGGTCGCGCCCATGTTACCCGCCAGCATACTGCCGCTGTTGAGGCCCAGGCGGAAGCGGACCGGCGGCTGGCCGCGCGTTTCGCGCTGCTCGTTTTCCATTTCGATCAGCCGCTGGACCGCCAATGCGCAGGTCAATCCGTGGAAACAGTGCTCCGGATCTGCCTGGGGTACACCGAACACAAGCATGGCGCAGTCGCCGATATATTTGTCCACCATGCCCTGGTTCATTTCACAGGCGCTGGCGATATGACCGAAATAACGGTTCAGCATACTGGCGACTTCTTCCGGATTCATGCCTTCCGCCATTCCGGTGAAGCCGACGATATCGGCGAACAATACGGTTGCTTCGACGCGCTGCCCGCCCAGCTGTGAACGCGAGCCGGTAAGAATCTCTCGCGCCACACTTGGCGACAGATAACGCGAGAGGGTGGATTCAACTTCGTTCTTCCGCTCCATGCCTTCGGCATAACGGTTGAAGGTTGACATCAGGTTCCCGATCTCGTCGTTACGGCGCTCCATGAAACGGAAATTATAGTGGCCCTGGTCCAGCGCTCGGCTTGCATCGATCAGGTCATGAATCGGGCGCGACAGGCGCCGGCTGAGGAGAAATGTGAGCACACCACCGACCACGAATACCAGCAGGCTGGCAAACACGATGCTCTGGGTGGCGCTCTGCATGGACTGATCCAATGCAGAACGGCTCAGGGTGACGACAACATATCCCGCCACCACGTCCTGGAAGCGCACGCTGCTGGTGTAGGCGACCAGATTGCGCGAGCGCGAGCGCGGCGCCGGGCTGGAGTTCCATTCCAGCCCCCGCAGATTGCGGGCATCAATACCGGAGGCTTCGCCGGCATAGGGGGCATCGGGCTGGAAGGGTGTGAGTCCGGCCTGGGTCAGAATATCGCCCTGAGCGGACAGGATGGCGGTACCGAGAACATTGCCGTCCGCAGTCAGATTGGTGGCCAGTACATCGAGGGCCAGTCGGTCTTCGGTCAGCAGCGGTTCAAGTGCGGAATGGGCGATCTGGGCGGCCAGTGTGGTACCCAATTGGTCGATATGCCCGCGCAACACCTGATTCTGGTGCTGCACGATGAAACTTGCCAGGAGGCCAATGCAGGCGACCATCAGCACGGAGATGGCCAGCGACATTTTGTACACAATCGGAATGTGAACAGGGTTCAACCGTTGCAACCGGTTGCCGACACGGCGCCAAAAGCCAGCCGGCCGTTCCGATTCCCGCTGCTCGGGGGCGGCATCGACGGCGACTTCACTGGTGCTCGTTTTGGTGTCCGTTCCGGTCATGAAACCTGGGTCCTCACTTAGGGTAAAGCATAGTCGGCAAACCGCTTTCTAACATGCACTAAGCATACCTGACAGACTTGAAAAGCGCTGATCTGGTCCCCATTCTGTGCGGCAGACTGCCAGGCTGTGTGGCGGCGCGCGGTCCGGATGTTCGGCATCGTAAATTAAACGATATTTTACAATGGATTAGCAAATGAAACGTATCTTCCTGTTTATCGTAACCAACCTTGCCATCGTCGCTGTGCTCAGTATCGTCCTCCACTTGCTGGGTGTCGAGCGGATCCTTGATCAGCAGGGTCAGAATCTGGATCTGCGCGCGCTGCTGATCTACGCCGCGGTGATCGGTTTCGGTGGTTCCTTGATATCGCTGGCCATGTCCAAATGGTCCGCCAAGCGCATGGTTGGGGCGCAAGTCATCGAAACGCCGCGCAATCCGACCGAACATTGGCTGGTCACGACGGTCCGGCGTCAGGCCGAAAAGGCCGGCATCGGTATGCCGGAGGTGGCAATCTACGACGCCCCTGACGTGAACGCCTTTGCCACCGGCGCTTCGCGTAACAAGGCCCTCGTGGCCGTGAGCACCGGGTTGCTCAATCGCATGCAGCGCGAGGAGGTGGAGGCGGTGCTCGCGCATGAGGTCAGCCATGTCGCCAACGGTGACATGGTCACGCTGGCGCTGATCCAGGGTGTCGTGAATACCTTTGTGATTTTCCTGTCGCGGATCGTCGGGCATGTGGTGGACCGGGTGGTGTTCAAGACCGAACGGGGGCATGGACCGGCCTTTCTGATCACCTCGATAGTCGCGCAACTGGTACTTGGGGTACTGGCCAGCGTGATTGTCATGTGGTTTTCCCGCCAGCGGGAATTCCGTGCGGATGCCGGCGGTGCCGATCTGGCCGGGCGTTCCAATATGATCGCTGCGCTGCAACGCTTGCAGCAAAGTGCCGGGCAGCCGCATCTGCCGGATCAGATGGCGGCATTCGGGATTTCCGGCAGCATCGGCAGCGGCTTGCGCCGTCTGTTTATGAGTCATCCGCCGCTGGAGGAGCGGATTGCCGCGCTGCAGGCCGCCGGCCAGCGCGCCTGATATGCAGGCAGATTGCCGGCCCGGCGGCAAAGGTCAGCGCCGGGCCAACCCGCCAGCAGCGCGATTTCTGACAGGCTGTTAGAATAGTCCGCCTTTACGCTTTCACGTCGCGAGAAAAACATGCCTACATTGATCCGCCCCTTCGCCGGACTGCGCCCGGTCTCCGGTCGTGCTGCCGATGTCGCCGCGCCACCCTACGATGTTCTGAACAGTGCCGAGGCGCGTGAGCGGGCCCAGGGCAAGCCCTGGAGCTTTCTGCACATCTCCAAACCGGAGATCGACCTGCCTGCGGACACACACCCCTACGATCCGTCGGTTTACGCCAAGGCGGCGGAAAATATGGCGCGTATGCGTAAGGAATCGGTACTGGTTCAGGACGACCAGCCTTGTTACTACGTTTATCAGTTGCAGATGGGCGAGCATGTGCAGACCGGTCTGGTAGCCGCCGCCTCGGTTGCCGATTACGACACCAACCGCATTCGCAAGCATGAATTCACCCGGCCCGAAAAGGAAGATGACCGGGTGCGGCAGATCGAGGCCTTGAACGCCCAGACCGGCCCGGTCCTGTTGGCGTATCGGTCCGATCCGGCGGTCGACACGCTGCTGGCCGGGATCGCGGCGTCGGCGCCCGATGTGGATGTTGTCGCCGACGATGGCATAGCACACCGCCTGTGGGTGGTGCGTGATGCCGCGCAGATCGGCGAAATCACGCAGCGGTTCGACGCTATGCCGGCGCTCTACATCGCCGATGGACATCACCGCTCGGCATCGGCGTCACGCATCGCAGCAGCGCGCAAAGCAGCGAATCCGGCCCATACCGGCGACGAGTCCTACAATTATTTTCTGTCGGTGATATTCCCGCACGCGCAGATGCAGATCTTCGATTACAACCGTGTCGTCAAGGATCTGAACGGACGTTCACCGAAAGACTTTCTCAGCGAGATC
>JBFEJM010000094.1:0-7714 GCA_041553175.1 Gammaproteobacteria bacterium
AGCGCGGCTGAGTAATGTCGCGTCAGGTCAGGATCAGGGAGAGATAGGGTGAAAAATCCTGTTTGCAAACGTTTCACGCGCTTAAGTGCTCCCGGATCGTGTGGGAATAACGATCGTGTTGTTTATGCAGATGTAGTACTCGCCATATTAAATGAAGGAGGCGACCAATGACTCGTATTTTGATTGTCGACGATTCTCCGACGGAAATGCATGTACTGAAAAGCATGCTGGAGAAGAACGGTTACCAGACGCTCACAGCTACCAGCGGTGAGGAAGGTGTTGAGGTCGCCAAAAGTGAAAAGCCGGATTTAGTTCTCATGGATGTTGTTATGCCTGGACTTAATGGCTTTCAGGCGACACGTCAATTGACCAAGAATGCGGATACTTCGACCATACCCGTGATTATCTGTACCACCAAGGATCAGGAGACGGACCGGGTCTGGGGTATGCGGCAGGGTGCGACAGACTATATCGCGAAACCAGTTGCCGAATCCGATTTGATCGGAAAGATCAAAGGCGCTTTGGGCGGTTGAAAGAGCCAATGGAAGGCGAGTGTCAGGGAGTATGACGGACATGACTCAAAAACATGACAACAGTCCCCTGCAGGTCTTGCGCGATATCGAACGTCGGTTTCGCGAGAAGGCCTATGAGTTGCCGCGGCAGGTAGAGGCCAAGGAAGATTGGATGGGAATCGGATTCCGGCTGGGTGAGCATCTTCTGGTCGCGCCACTCGATGAGGTTGTCGAAATCCTGACCTATCCAGGGATGTCGAAGGTTCCGGGGTCAAAGGAATGGGTGCGTGGAATCGCAAATGTTCGAGGCAACCTGCTCCCGATTATGGACTTGCAAGGTTACTTGAAGGGGCGCGCAGGCATGCCGAACCGCCGTAGCCGAGTACTTGTGGTCAATCATCGAGGCGTCTTTTCCGGCCTGGTAGTCGATGAAGTTCTGGGCCTGAAGCATTTTTTACCGGAACAACGGGATAACAGTTTTCAGTCAGCCGATGACACATTGAAGCCTTATGTTCACTCAGGCTTTGTCATCGGTGACGAATCATGGGGTGTCTTTAGCATGCATCAGCTTGCAGAGGCCCCGCAGTTTTTGCAGGCAGCTATCTGAGCCTGGAGCGCAGATGCTGATATGGGGCGCAAGCTTGCCCGGGCACAGAGTTGATTTGGCCGGCAATTTGCATACAGGTTTTTCGGGGAGTTTTTTGAGGGTCAGGAGATAGAGTGATGAGCACAGCGAAAGACGCGTCCACCAAACGAGGTCTCAGCAAGAGTATCGGTTTCCTAATCGGTGGTCTGCTGGTCTCGGTGGCTATCATGTTTGCAGTATTCTGGTACATGGGTCGACTGGCGAGTTTCGACAAGGAATACACCGGTTACGCCAGTGAGCAGCAAGTGCTCTCGCAGCGCATTGCCAAATACGCCCTGGAGGCGTCCAGTGGTAACGCGGAGTCCTTCGATCAGGTCGTAAAGTATCGGGATCGTTTCGAGCAGACCATTAACCATTTGCGCAATGGCAATGTCGCCACGGGACTCCCCCCCACTAAAGATGCAGAGGCCGGCGCGCTGTCTGCAAATATAGCCAACTGGACCGAATTCCGTACTGCTGTCGATACGGTTCTGGAAGGCCGGCAGCTGGTGCTTTCGGTTAAAGAGACTGCGGCGGTCATCAGTGAGTTCATGCCGCAGCTGCTGAATCACTATGAAGACGTTGCCAACCTCCTGGTCAAGAAGAACGCCAGTCAGGAGCAGGTGCGCATCGCCAGCCGTCAGTTGATGCTGTCACAGCGCATTGTAAGTAACTTGAATAAGGTTTTGGCTGGCGAAGATGCCGCAGTGGCGACCGAGCAGTTCGCGCAGGATACCGAAGAGTTCGGTCAGGTCCTAGAGGACCAGATCCGCGGCGGTAGCAGTGTTCAGGCCATCAGGGATCCTGAAGCACAGGCGAAGTTACGCGAGATTGCGATGCTGTTTAGTTCGGTAAGTGACTACGTCGGCGAAATGCTGGACAACTCCGACGAACTGCTGGGCGTGCAAGCCGCTGCCGGAAATGCGGCGCGCATGTCCGATAAACTGTTCGCTACCAGCTTGGCGTTGCAGAACGCTTATGCGCTGGCCCCTGATAACCGCTTCGTGAAGAACAAGATCGCCTATATGTTCGGTGCTGTTGCGCTGGCATTTCTGATCTTGTTGGGTTTCGCACTCAAGCGCGATTCGGATAGTCGACGTGAAGCGGCGGAAGCCGTCAATAAGCGGAACCAGGCGGCCATTCTTCGCCTGCTTGACGAGATGGGTAATCTGGCCGATGGTGACCTGACCCAGTACGCAACGGTTACCGAAGACATTACCGGCGCCATCGCGGACTCGGTTAACTTTACCATCGACGCGCTTCGCGACGTTGTGGAGACCATCAACTCGACATCCGAGCAGGTGTCCAGTGCGGCTGAGCAGACCAAGTCGACCGCCATCAAGTTGGCCGAGGCGAGTGAGCATCAGGCATCGGAAATCACCTCGGCGAGTACCGCGATCAACGAGATGGCCGTGTCCATTAGTGAGGTGTCACAGAACTCCAAGGACTCAGCCGCGGTTGCGCAGAAGTCGGTGGAATTTGCCAACAAGGGCGGTAAAGCGGTGCGCCGTACCATTGAGGGTATGGATTCCATTCGCGAGCAGATCCAAGAGACATCCAAGCGAATCAAGCGTCTCGGCGAAAGTTCGCAGGAAATCGGCGACATCGTTGAGCTGATTAATGATATTGCCGAGCAAACCAATATTCTCGCCTTGAATGCAGCGATCCAGGCCGCCATGGCTGGTGAGGCGGGACGCGGTTTCGCGGTTGTTGCCGACGAAGTGCAGCGACTCGCGGAGCGTTCATCGAATGCGACCAAGCAGATCGAAGCCCTGGTCAAGACCATTCAGACCGACACCAATGAGGCGGTAATCTCGATGGAACAAAGTACCGCGGGTGTGGTTAACGGTGCACGACTGGCTGAAGATGCTGGCGAATCTCTCGACGAGATTGTGAATGTGTCCTCGACTCTGGCCGACTTGATTGAGACGATTTCAAGTTCTGCCGGGCAGCAGTCCAAGGCAGCAGCAGAGATTTCATCGACCATGAACGTTATTCAGGAAATTACCACTCAGACCAATGCCGGTACCAATGAGACCGCAGCATCAGTCGGTAACCTGACTGAGTTGTCGAATGACTTGCGCCGCACGGTAGCCGGCTTCAAGTTGCCTGAATAAGGGAGGGTGGACGAGCGCGGATAGTGACAATACTTGCGGAACAGAGCTGGCGTGGAGCGATAGACCAGCTACCGGATCTTAGTGATATGGATGCACAGAAGTGGATGGATCTGGTAGAGCAGCGCACCGGTGTGATGATCACTCTGGAGCGTAAATCCTTCCTGATGACCGGCCTGAGGTCGCAGATCAGGGAGGCTGGTTTGGCTGACTACGACAGTTACTTCCAGTTGTTGGCCAGTACACATAGCTGGTCGCCCGAGTGGTCAGGTTTGATACACCGGCTCACCGTCCACGAGACATCGTTCTTTCGGCATGAACCCTCATTGCGTTTGTTGGAAGAGAATATTCTTCCGGCGTTTGTTGAAAGAAACAGAGAGTGTGGCAGGGAATTTCGGGTCTGGAGTGTTGGTTGTGCGACTGGGGAAGAGCCATATAGCCTCGCGATGCTGATACACCGGTACCTGGGTGGGGTCTGTAAAGGTCACGGTTTCGGTATAACCGCGACGGATATCAGCGAGGTGTCCCTCGAGGAAGCGCAGGCGGGAGTATACAGCGCCAGACGCAGCGCCGGAGTGCCGCGAGAGTTGTTGGGACGTTATTGCAGGGATTTGGGCGATGATAGATATCAGATCGTCAAATCGCTGCGCCAAAGGGTGACTTTCACGCCACTAAATGTGATGGACATTGCAACGTTCTCCCTTAACCAGCTCGACCTGATATTTTGCCAGAATATGCTGATTTATTTTTCGCGCGAGAGACGTCTTCAGATTCTGAAGGCATTGGCTGAGCGGCTTGAACCGGGTGGCGTGTTGTTACTCGGTCCTGGGGATGTGCCTAGTTGGTCGCATCCGGAGTTCGAGCGTATCCGCTTCGAGGGAATATTGGCCTTCCGTCGCCAGGCGCAAGCTAGGGCGAGCGTATAAGGGAACAGAATGAACGAAGCAATCGATTACAGCACCGTCAAGTGGGTCAAGCAGGAGCTGGATGCGACGTTGAAGCAGGCCCGTCAGGCGCTTGAGGCCCACGTCGAAAGTCCCGCTGATGATTCGCACTTGCGTTCTTGCGCTGTTCATCTGCATCAAGTGCACGGAACGCTGCAGATGGTCGAACTGTATGGAGCCGCTCTGCTTGCCGAAGAAATGGAGCAGGTTGTCGAATCGCTCCTGAGCGATAACATAGGCCAGAAACAGGAAGCTTATGAGCTCATCATGCGGGCTATACTGCAGCTTCCCGATTATCTTGAACGATTGATCGCGGGGCACCGTGATGTTCCTCTGGTGTTGTTGCCGCTCCTCAATGACCTGCGGGCAATACGCGGCCAAAAGCTACTGTCCGAGAATTCACTTTTCTCTCCAGACCTTGATCAAGAAATCCCCGCTGCGGCGTTGCTGCAGTCTACCGGTGAAAGCATACAGTCGGTCGCGCGTAAATTGCGCCATCAATACCAGTTGGCGTTGCTGGGATGGTTTCGCGGTAAAGACGTCTCAACAAATCTTGAACGGTTGGGTGACGTTGTCAAGATGTTGCAGGCTGCTTGTGCGGCGGAACGCTGCCAGCGCCTGTGGTGGGTTGCGGGCGGGCTGATTGCGGCATTGCGACAGGGCTGGCTTGAAACCAGTATGTCCTCGCGTCTTCTCCTGGGACAGATTGATCGACAGATCAAGAAAATTGTCGACGAAGGCGAGACCGGGTTGACCGATAATCTACCCAATGATCTGTTGAAGAATATGTTGTTCTACGTTGCTCGCGCGAGTAACGGCGGCGAACCGATTACACTGATCAAAAAGACGTACAACCTCAGTGCGCTGCTACCGGATGAGGCTGAGTTGGAGCATGCGCAGTCCAGTTTGTCCGGGCATAATGCCGAGCTGATGCAGACGGTGTCGATCGCAATCCGTGAGGACATGGCGCGGGTCAAGGACTCATTGGACTTGTTCCAGCGCGGTGGCCGCAAAACGGTAGCTGAACTTCAGCCGGCTGCTGAGACGTTGGCCCGCATCGGCGATACGCTTAGCATGCTGGGTTTGGGGGCCATGCGTAAAGTGGCGCAGGATCAGGCTCAGTCCGCTGCCGATATGGTGGCCGGCAAACGTCCGCCCGAAGAGTCGGCGCTGATGGATATTGCCGGCGCGCTGCTCTATATCGAATCGTCTTTAGAAAGTCTCGTGCAAGGTGGTGCGCCTGCGCAAGAGTCGACAGCGGAAGCGGAATCCACCGGCATCTCATTGCCTGACACCGAGTTCAACCAGATCCGTGGTGTCGTCGCAGATGAGGCGATCCGTGATATTTCATCGGCTAAAGACGCCTTTCTCGCATTTATGGAGGAAAGCACTGATTTTGCGCCGCTGGAAAAGGTTCCTCAGCTGTTCCATCAAATTAAAGGCGGCCTGCTTCTTTTAAATGAACAACGCGCAGCTTCTTTGCTCGACGCAGCGGGCAACTACATCGCTGACCAGATGCTTGAGACCAAGCAGATCCCGGATGACGCTTCACTGGATGATCTCGCCGACGCTATTTCCAGTGTTGAGTACTATCTTGAGAGTCTGCGTGAAGGTCGTATGTTCAGCGGCACGATACTGGATGTCGCTGAAAAAAGTATGCAGCGTCTGAGTGGCGTCGAAACCAATGAGGCACCTGCTGAAACGCCGGATGACAATACGGTCGAGGCTGAGCCTGAAGTTGAAAGTGACGCAAAAGATGATGGAAGCGCTGAGCAAGCAGCCGACGTAGCCAGCGACGAGCTTGAAGACGATTTACCCGGGATTGACGCCCTTGAATCAATAGAGCTGAGTGATGTCGACGACGCTGAAGCAGGCTTGCGTGAAGCCGCAACTGAAAATCTCGGCGACTGGCTTGTAGAAGCGGAGTCCGAGACGGATGATTTCTCGGCAGATGCCGGGTTGCCCGCGTTTGACGCGGTGACTGAAGAAGTGAACATCCCGGATATCATTGCCGAAGTTCCAGTAGAAGACCTACAGCTGGATTCTGAGTCGGAAGTGAAGCCGGTGATGCCGGTCGAAGAGTCCGTAGCGGAAGACGCGACCGAGCAAACCACGAGCCAAACAGCGAGCGTACCGAGCGCGCCAGCCGCGTTTGCAATGTCCGAAGATATCGACGAAGAGATTCTGGAAATCTTCATCGAAGAGTCGGAGGAAGAGCTAGGCAACATCAATGAATTCCTGCCGCGATGGCTGAACGACGAGAGTGACCGTGAAGCCCTGGTCGACATGCGCCGCTCCTTTCATACGTTGAAGGGTAGCGGCCGCCTGGTCGGGGCGATCCGAATCGGTGAATTCGCATGGGCGTATGAGAATATGCTTAATCGAGTCATTGATGGGACTGTTGCCCGTACGCCAGTTTTGTGCGGTTTACTGGAGCGTGCAGCCGTAGCGATTCCCGAACTTATCGCGCAGATTCGCGACGGTGCAGAGACGACACAACCGATCGAAGCAATGGCTCAGATGGCGCAGGCCTACAGCCAGGGCGAGTCGGTTAACCTCGAAGATCTTGATGGTGTCGCTACGCCGATCGCGGAGCAATCCTCGACCGTCAATGAAGGCGTGTCCGCAGAAGAAGTGGTGCCTGCGAAGCCTGATCTCGCTGCCGAGGAGTTGGTGGCGGTGGCTGTCGAAGCGGAACCGGAAATCGAGTCTCCGGCGGAGGTTGAGCTTGAGATCGAGTCAGGTATAGACCCGATTCTGTACGACATATTCAGTAACGAATCCAGAGATCATATCGCAACAGTGCGCCGCTTTTTGAGTGACTGCAAAAAATGCGGTACGGAATGTCGGATTACGGAGGATATGTTACGCGCATTCCATACGCTGCACGGAAGTGCACGAATGGCAGGCGCAGACGCCATCGCAGAAATTGCCTATGAGATTGAGAAGTACGGCAAGGCATTGCGCAATGATGAACTGCCCATGCCGCAGGATGGAATGGATGTCGTGGCCGAAGCGATGTCGGTTATTGAAAGTATCCTCGAGAAATTGCGAGCACAGAACGGCGATATAATTGAGCATATTGCAATAATTGAAACCATCGCACGCCTGCCGCGGACAACCGAGAACGTCGAGGACATTCCGTCTGCAGAAGTGCCGTCCGAATCGGATGAAGACAACGATCTGGCACTTGAAGCCGCCAATGTCGATTTGGTGGAAGATGGTTTTATAGATCCCTTCGCAGCTGATGGCGAAGATGTATTTGACATAGATCCGGGTGAAATCCCCGAAATCGAACTGTCCGAGGGCGACGACCCCTTTGCGCAGGGTTTCGATATTGAAAATGATCTATCTGTTCTGGCAGATGCCGAGACCGATCCTTTCGCGGAATTTACCGAATCCGCTGAGGAGGCGCCGGATACGCTGGATGACGTCGATGTTTTTGGACAGCCTGATGGAGTTGATGAACTCTCGTTCCCGACGAACGAGTCGGTACCCCAATCGGAGTCCGTTGTCGCG
>JBFEJM010000095.1:0-7637 GCA_041553175.1 Gammaproteobacteria bacterium
CGTATGCCGAATGCACGTATCCGCGGAAACAAAGATGCTTTGCTCGGCGCACTGGGCAATCTTGTAACCAACAGCCTGCAGGCGACAACGACAACTCCACTGTTGGACGTGACGACAACGTCAACTTCTTCGGGTGACATCGAGATTCATCTGCGTGACAACGGCCCAGGCATTCCAGCCGAATCATTGGAGCGTATTTTCGAACCCTTTTTTACCACCCGTCCAGGCGGCACCGGCCTGGGCCTCGCCGTTGTGCAGGCCACCGTTCGCGCTCATCACGGTTCGATTGAGGTCAAGACCCCGCTTACCGGTGGAACAGAGTTTATCTTACGAGTGCCGGATGCATCGGCTTCGACCGGCTTGCTGAGTGGCAGCCGGCAGAGTTATTTCACGACTGCTCCGGAAGACATCAAAGCAGTGTGTGGATTCAACTGAGGAGTATGGCATGAACCAAGCAACCGTCCTGATCGTTGAAGATGACCCGAGCCTGCGTGAAGCGTTGTGCGACACGCTGGTATTGGCGGGTTATCCGGTCGCGTCGGCCACGGACGGTCCTGCCGCATTGGACATTCTCGACAAGGAACCGATCGGCATGGTCGTCAGTGACGTGCAGATGCCGAACATGGATGGCCATGTCTTATTGAAACGCATTCGCAGCCGCAATCCGGTATTGCCGGTCGTATTGATGACGGCATACGGCACGGTGCAGAAGGCCGTCGATGCGATGCGCTGTGGCGCGGCGGATTATCTGCTCAAGCCCTTCGACGCGGATCTGCTGGTCGATATGGTCAACCGCTATCTTCCCTGCGAACGCAGCGAGGACAGCACGGTCGTGGCCGAGGATCGGCGAACCCGCGAATTGTTCGCGATGGCCGCACGGGTCGCCAAGACTGATGCAACGGTCATGGTCACGGGTGAATCCGGTACCGGCAAGGAAGTCGTGGCGCAATATATCCACAGCGCATCGGGACGCAACAATGGGCCTTTCGTCGCCATCAACTGCGCGGCCATTCCGGAGAACATGCTCGAGGCCGTCCTGTTCGGTTATGAAAAAGGTGCTTTCACCGGTGCCTATCAGGCCCGTCCCGGCAAGTTCGAACAGGCCCAGGGCGGTACGCTGCTGCTGGATGAAATATCGGAAATGGATCTCGGTCTGCAGGCCAAACTGCTGCGGGTCCTGCAGGAACGGGAAGTTGAGCGCCTGGGTGGACGTGAGCCGATCGAATTGGACGTGCGTGTGATCGCCACTTCCAATCGAGTCATGCGTGAAGAAGTGAAGGCCGGGCGATTCCGTGAGGATCTCTTCTATCGTCTGAATGTCTTTCCTCTGCAACTTGCACCGTTGCGCGACCGCCCGCGCGACATTCTGCCAATCGCACAGCGCCTGATCGAACGGCATACCCCGATGGGGCAGCCGGTGCCGACCTTGTGTCCGGACGCCGAACAGCGTCTGCTGGCGCACGATTGGCCGGGTAATGTGCGTGAGCTGGAGAATATCCTGCAGCGCGCCATCATTCTGATGTCCGGTGACTGTATCGAGTGTGCCGATCTGCACTTCGAGCTGGCCAGTGCCGGGATAGCCTCGCCCGTCTGCGAGGTATCTTCCAGCGCGGAGACGGATGAGGATGAATCCGCCGATCTGCTTGAGACCGATCTGAAAAGCCGCGAACAGACATTGATTCTGGAGGCGTTGTCGGCGGGCAAGGGCAGCCGCAAGGCGGCAGCGGAGCGGCTCGGAATCAGCCCGCGTACGCTGCGCTACAAACTGGCCCGGATGCGGGAAGAGGGTATCACCGTCCCGGGTTGAGGCGGTGGCTTGGAAACTGCATCACAAAATTTAACCAGAGATCCAAATTCGAGGACTACGACATGGCAGATATAGACGTCAATCAGCTATTAATGCAGATGCGCAGTGTGGCTGCTGCCGCTCAATCCCACAGCAAGCCGCCGGTTGCCGAAACAGCAGCACCGGGGATGGACTTCGCATCGCTGCTCAAGCAGTCGGTGGAGCAGGTCAACGCTAACCAGATGAAGTCCAGTGCAATGAGTGCCGCCTTCGCCAAAGGCGATACAAGCGTGGATCTGACAGAGGTCATGGTGGCGTCACAGAAGGCCAGTCTGTCGTTCCAGGCCGTGTTACAGGTTCGCAACAAACTGGTCCAGGCCTACCAGGAAGTCATGAGCATGAATATGTAGTCGAGTCGACTGCAGGAATGATCCTGCGGATGGGCGCGTATGCCGGGTAAAGAGCGGGATACGCGGTGAGAACCTGAATGAAGCTTTATGGTTGAAAACATGGCGATGGCAAAAACAGCACAACCAGGCGGATTCGCCGGCATGCCGGCACTGCGACAACTCGGTCTGATGGTCGCGTTGGCGGGGAGCGTCGCATTGGGCGGGACGGTCGCATTCTGGTCACAGACGCCGACCTATAGTCTTCTGTACGGCAATCTTTCCCAGCGTGATTCGGCTGCGGTCGCCGAAGCGCTGCAGAAATCGAATATCCCGTTCAAGGTTGACGAGTCGACCGGTGCGCTCATGGTTGCCTCCGGCGAGCTGCAGAAGGCGCGGTTGCAACTGGCATCCGACGGTCTGCCGAAAGGCACCAGCAACAGTTTCGATATGCTCAGCGAAGACCAGGGTTTCGGCACCAGTCAGTTCGTCGAAGCCGCCCGTTACCAGCATGCGCTGGAAGGTGAGCTGGGCCGTACTATCAGTTCGCTGCGCAATGTAGAGAGCGCACGTGTACATCTCGCCATACCCAAGCGCTCGGTCTTTGTCCGCAAGCAGGAAGCACCCAGTGCCTCTGTCGTGATCAATCTGTATGCCGGCCGCAGTCTGGAAGATGGCCAGGTCGCATCCATTGTGCATCTGGTCGCCTCCAGCGTGCCGCATCTGAGCCCGAGCGGGATCACCGTGGTCGACCAGCATGGTGCGTTGCTGACATCGCAGGACAGTGCCTCGGAAGTCGGTATGACATCCAGTCAGTTCGCCTATAACCGGAAAGTGGAAGAGAGTTACGTTCGGCGCGTGCAGGATTTGTTGAGTCCGCTGGTGGGCGCCGGCAAGGTGCGCGCGCAGGTGGCGGCCGAACTCGACTTTACCGTCACCGAGAAAACGCAGGAAGTCTTCAATCCGGATATGCCGGCGCTGCGCAGCGAACAGGTCAGCGAGGATCAGATGTCCTCGAGTGTTGCGGGGGCCGGTGTACCGGGTACGTTGTCGAATCAGCCGCCCGCTGCGGGCACCGTGACACCACCCGGTGCTGAAGCCGGTGGCGAAAGCAGCGGCAATTCCAGCAAGCGCAGCACGCGCAACTATGAACTCGACAAAACGATCAGTCATACCCGTCTGGCAACCGGCAGTATCCGTCGTCTGTCGGTCGCGGTCGTACTCGATGACAAGCAGGGTGTCGACGCGGAAGGTAATCCGGCCCGCGCGCCCTGGTCCGAGGAAGAGATTGCCAAGTTCACCACCTTGATCAAGGAAGCGGTCGGATTCAGTGCCCAACGGGGTGACAGTGTGCAGTTGATCAATGCCTCCTTCCAGCCGATGCCGGAGGTCGAGCCGCTGCCCGAAGTGCCGATCTGGGAGCAGCCCTGGCTGTGGGATGTGCTGAAGAAAGCCGGTGGTGGCATCGTGGTCCTCTATCTCTTCTTCGGTGTCTTCAAGCCCACATGGCGTAGTCTGCTCGAGCATCGTGCCGCACCGCAGGCCGCGCTGGCCGGTGCCGGTGGCGGGGAAGGTGATCTGGCGGACGATCAGGTCTCCCTGGGGGGGCCGCAGCAGGGTTCGCTGCCGCCGCCAGGACAGCAATATGAACAACAGATCACTACCGCCCGCGGCATGGTCCAGCAGGATCCCAAGCGCGTCGCGCAGGTGGTCAAGAACTGGGTGAACGAAGATGGCTGATGCACCGTCGTCGGGTAAATTCTCGGGCACGGATCGGGCTGCGATATTCCTGCTCTCGCTGGGCGAGGCGGATGCCGCGCAGATCCTTCGGCACATGGGGCCGAAAGAGGTACAGAAAGTCGGTGCCGCCATGGCGGCTATGGCGAACGTATCGCGCGACCAGGTTCAGGGCATTCTCGGCGATTTCATCGACACGGTCGACAACCAGACGGCACTGGGTGTCGGCAGCGAGGAATACATTCGCAAGGTGATGGTCGATGCGCTGGGTGAAGACAAAGCCAGCGGACTGATCGACCGCATCCTGCTGGGGCGCAACACCAAGGGGCTGGAAGCCCTGAAGTGGATGGATGCGCGGGCAGTCGCTGAAATCATCCGGCTGGAACATCCGCAGATCATGGCCATCGTTCTGTCCTATCTGGACAGTGATCATGCCGCGGAAGTCATCAGTTACCTGCCCGATCGTGTGCGGGTCGATGTGCTGCTGCGCATCGCCACGCTGGACGGCATTCAGCCGGCCGCACTGGCCGAGCTTGACGAAATCATGGAGCGACAGTTCACGGGCACCAACAGCAACGTCAAGTCCTCCTCGGTCGGGGGCGTCAAGGCGACCGCGAACATCCTGAACTTTGTCGACAGTTCCATGGAAGGTGAGATCATGGAGTTGATCAAGGATGTCGACGCCGAACTGGGCCAGCAGATACAGGATCTGATGTTTGTGTTCGACAATCTGGTCGACGTCGACGACCAGGGCATCCAGGCGCTGATGCGTGAGGTGTCCTCGGACAATCTGATTATTGCGTTGAAGGGTGCCGACGAGGGGATTCGCGAGAAGATCTTCAAGAACATGTCCAAACGCGCTGCGGAAATGCTGCGCGACGATCTGGAGGCCAAGGGTCCGGTCCGGTTGAGCGACGTCGAAGCGGCGCAGAAGGAAATTCTCGCCATCGCGCGGCGCATGGCCGAAGCCGGCGATATCGTGCTCGGTGGCAAGGGCACCGAGCAATTCGTCTGATGAAATCAGATAAATCCAAGCTGGAGGCGTGGTGCAGAACACGGCACGGGTGATGAGCAAGATCATTCCCAAGGAAGAACTGGGTGGCATCGAGAACTGGACGGTGCCCGATGTGCATCCGCCTGGTCAGAAAGGGGCGTCCGCTCGCCCCGTGACAGCGCGACAGCTGGAGGAATTACAGGAACAGGCGCGACTGGAAGGTTTTGAACAAGGCCGTCGCGAGGGTCTGGAAGCGGGACGCAAGGATATCCTGGCGCGCGTGCGTGATCTGGAGTTACTGCTGCACAGTCTGACCAGGCCGCTGGAACAGTTGGATGATCAGGTCGAAAAGGAATTGGTGACCCTGGCCCTGACCGTGGCACGACAGCTCGTTCGCCGCGAACTCAAGGCAGATCCGCAGGAGGTGCTTGGTGTCGTGCGTGAAGCCATGGCCGTGTTGCCGGTCGGCGCGCGCAATGTTCAGCTGCATTTGCATCCGGAAGACGCGGCTGTGGTACGCGACGCCCTTTCGCTCGGCGGTGCCGAGCACAGTTGGAAGATAGCCGAGGACCCGGTGCTCACGCGCGGTGGCTGCAAAGTCACCAGTGACAGTTCGCAGATCGATGCCAGCGTCGAACGGCGGTTGAACTCCGTGATCGCCAGTGTACTGGGTGGCGAACGCGTCAGCGATACCGAATCGCAATGAATTCACATTCCTAAACCTGTGCCGAGCGCGGGATGCGCCGACTGCAGCAAAGACACTGACCAACGTCAGTGCGACCAGGATCAGCACATGCCGACAACAGCAACGCACGCACCTCAAGCCAATCGGAATCCCGAATGGAAGCGGCGCCTGGAGCGCTACAGCGCGCGAGCGGCTCAGCCGGTGCCACTGGATGTTCAGGGGCGTTTGACCCGCATGGTCGGACTCACCCTGGAAGCAGTGGGTTGCCCGGCGGCCATTGGCGGGCGCTGCATTGTCGTCAATCCGGACCAGACCAGTATCGAAGCGGAAGTGGTCGGGTTCTCGGATGACAAACTGTTTCTGATGCCGATCGGTGATCTGCAGGGGCTGGCGCCGAACGCGCGAGTGATACCGACCCGGCAGGTATGCGAGGCCCCGGTGGGGCCCGGCCTGCTCGGTCGTGTTCTGGACGGTGCCGGTCAACCGCTGGACGGCAAAGGGCCGCTGGAGGTGAGTGCCCGTGTTCCGCTGACCGGCCGCCCGATCAATCCGCTCGGGCGTCGGCCGATTCGTGAACCGTTGGACGTCGGCGTGCGGGCGATAAATTCATTGTTGAGCGTCGGCCGCGGACAACGCATGGGGCTGTTTGCCGGCAGCGGCGTCGGTAAGAGCGTGTTGCTCGGCATGATGACGCGCTATACCAATGCCGATGTGATTGTCGTCGGTCTGATCGGTGAACGCGGCCGGGAAGTGGTCGAGTTCGTGCAGAATATTCTGGGTGAAGAAGGGCTGGCGCGATCGGTGGTGGTGGCGACGCCAGCCGACACATCGCCGCTGATGCGTATGCACGGTGCCATGCTCGCCACCAGTATCGCCGAGTATTTCCGCGATCAAGGCCTGCAGGTGCTGTTGCTGATGGATTCATTGACACGCTATGCCCAGGCGCAGCGAGAGATCGCGTTGGCCATCGGTGAACCGCCCGCGACCAAGGGTTATCCGCCGTCGGTCTTTGCCAAGCTTCCGCAGCTGGTGGAACGCGCCGGCAACGGCGATTCCCGCGGTGGCTCCATCACCGCGTTTTATACGGTACTGGCGGAAGGTGACGATCAGAATGATCCGATCGCCGATGCCGCCCGGGCGATCCTCGACGGCCATATTGTCCTGTCCCGTGAACTGGCCGAATCCGGTCATTATCCCGCGATCGACATCGAAGCCTCGATCAGCCGCGCGATGACGGAGATCACGGATGAGAATCATCGAACCTCGGCGCGACGTTTCAAGAAGTTCTACTCGACCTATCGTCAACACCGCGATCTGATCAGCGTCGGCGCCTATCAGCGTGGCGCCGATCCGCGTGTCGACGAAGCCATTGCCTACTATCCGAAACTCATGGAGTTCCTGCAGCAGGATATGTTTGAGCCGGTGCCGCTGGTGGAAAGCCTCGACGATCTCGAGCGCCTGATCACGAACCCTCCGGCAGCAGCAGGAAAGGCTGCGCCGAAGTCCATGGCGGTTCGACCCTAGGAGTCCCTGATCCGTGACCCGCAGTAAGCGCATGCAGCCTGTGGTGGATGTCGCAACACGTCGCGAGCGTGAGGCGGCGGCGCGCCTGGGCGAACTTCAGCGGCGGCTTGAGTTCACCGAACAGCGGCTGCAGGAACTCCAGCAGTATCGGGACGATTACACCGCTCAATTTGCCGGCGGCGGCAGCCTCAGCGCCGCGCGTCTGCAGGATTACCGTATTTTTCTGGGCCGCCTCAATGAGGCCATCGAGCAGCAGCATGCGTTGATCGAGCGCACTCGACAGGACTGCGACGCGCAGCGCCGGCGTTGGATCGATGTGCACGGCCGCGTGCAGGCATTGGAAAAGGTTGTGTCGCGCTATCGCGGCGAGGAGCGGGCCAGTGCCGACAAGCATGAACAGAAGGAACTGGACCAGCACGCCTTGAATACCCATCTGCGCGACCGCGACGACTGATCCCGGCACCCGCCCGAAGCCGCCGGCCGTATGACTGGCATAACCCTTGCTGATACCTCTGGTAGACACTC
>JBFEJM010000096.1:0-7589 GCA_041553175.1 Gammaproteobacteria bacterium
ACGATATGCGCCACGCTGCCTGGAATGGACGCGGCCAGTTCCTCAATGCCGGCAATCCCGATCAGCTGATCACTTCATTGAATCAGGCAATTGCTGACATCGACGCGCGCAGCGGTTCTGCCGCGGCTGTATCCTTCAACTCGACCAGCCTGCAGGGCGACACCATGCTCTTCCAGGCAGTGTTTGATTCCTCGCAATGGACCGGCAACCTGAACGCGTTCTCGATCGATACCAATGGTGTAGTAGGCAACAACCCGGAATGGACCGTCGCAGGACCCGCAGCGAATGCGGCATCCGGCCTGGATCAGACCACCTTTACAACACGCCAGATATATACTTTTGATGGGACGACCGGCGTGGACTTTTCCTGGGGCAATCTGACTGCCAGCCAAAAACTTGATCTGAGAACAAATCCGGATGGAACCACGGCCAATGAGGCCACGGGTATGGCACGCCTGGGATTCCTAAAGGGTGATCGCACCTGCGAACTGACCGGCCCAGGCACTTGTGGTGTTTCACCGGTCTACGACGACGGCACGAACACCTTCACGACCAAGACATTCCGTAACCGTGGCAGCCGCCTGGGCGACATCGTCCATTCGAGCCCGTTCTTTGTCGGTCCGCCAAGCACACCCTACCCTGACACGATTGCGCCGACGCCCTATTCCAATTTCGTGAATTCGGCTGCGGCATCGCGTCGCAAGGTGGTCTATGTAGGCGCCAACGACGGTATGCTGCATGCATTCGATACCGAGAATGATGGCGCCGAGCTGTTTGCCTATATACCGGCATCGCTTTACTCGACGACTCCGGATCGTGGCCTGCATTATCTGACCGACCCGAGTTATCTCCACAAGTGGTATGTCGACCTGTCCGCCACCGCCACAGACGTCTATCTCAGTGGCTGGAAGACTGTTTTGATCGGCGGGCTGCGCGGTGGTGGCAAGGGGCTGTTCGCACTGGATGTCACTGCTCCATCGACCTTCGATGCCAGCGACATCATGTGGGAGTTTACCCATAGTGACCTGGGCTACACCTTCTCCGACGTGCGTGTCGCCAAAATGAACAATGGCAAGTGGGCCGCCATTTTCGGAAATGGCTACAATAGTGATCCGACTGGAACAGGGCGGGCCAAGCTGTTCATTGTCTATCTGGATGGCTCCAACCTGACCTCGCCAAAGATCATCGACACCGGCGCCGGCTCCATTGCCAACGCAAACTGCGGAGACCCCGGCAGCGATTGTAATGGCCTGTCCTCGCCCGCTATTGTTGACCTGAACGGCGATGGCAGCGTCGATCGTGTCTACGCGGGCGATCTGCATGGCAAGCTGTGGGCGTTCGATGTAAGTGCAAACACTGAAAGCAGCTGGGGCAAGGCGTATGCCAACCCGTTGATGAACGCCTGTACATCAGCTAGCTGCGTAGCCGGCAACCGTCAGCCAATTACGGCGCGCCCGTCGGTTGCCCGTCACCGGACGGAACGTTCGGTCGGTACCGAGCCGAATCTCATGATCTATTTCGGCACGGGTCAGTACCTGACCTCTAACGACGCACTCAGTACTCAGCAGCAGACCTTCTACGGCGTCTGGGACAGCGGCGCCAATGACCTGGATCGGGGTGACCTGACTCAACAGACCATCTCCACTGCCACCCTCTCAAATGGTGCTGGCGTCCGGCTATTGAGCGACACTGATGTCGATTACAGCTCATCCAAGGGTTGGTACATCGACCTGCCCACGCTGAGAGAGCGTGCCGTCACCAACTCCGTGGCACTGGGCGACCTGGTGTTTTTCAACACCGTGATTCCGTCCGACGACCAATGCGGCTTCGGCGGATCAGGCTGGCTGATGATCGTTGACCAGAAGAACGGCGGCATGCCGAACTTCAATGCCGTCGACGCCAACGGCGACGGCGTCATCGACGAGTTCGATATGATAGGCGACGACTTCGTCTCCGGCACTGAAATGGACGGTATCCCGACCGAATCCCGATTCATTTCCGACAAGCGCGTCACCACAGACTCGTCGGGTGGCATTCAGGTTGAATCCGTGCAGATGTATCGCAATACGGATCCTGCGCGCACCTCCTGGACAAACATCGAGTATTAAAAGCGCTTACGACACAGGCGAGGATAAACAGTTATGAACATGAAATGGATAAGAGCTTTGCTGATGGCACTGCCCGTCGCAGCGTTAACCGTCGGCAGCAGTATCGCCGCCGATTCGAGCGACATGCATCCGTTCGATAGCGCTGGCATAGTGGACGAGTCGCCCGATGGACAGGGGGTGGTGATCATCTCCGATTCCGTGCTCTACGTTACCAAGGACACCATCGTTCGGTCTTCGAGCGGGAAGTCAGGTTCGACGAGTGCCTTGTCCAAAGGCACCAAAGTCGGCTACAACAGCGTCGCTCAGGGTGGCATGCGTTTTGTTACGGACGCATGGATTCTCCCTGCGAACTTCAATTTCGCCGAGTTCGAAGGACTGGAGGACTGATGCAACCAGAGACTCACGCAACGAGCAGCGGCTGTAATGTAGCCATGCAAGAGGTAACGACCATGCAACTGCGGAAACATCAGACCGGGTTTACACTGACCGAACTCATGATTGTTGTGGCGATCATCGGGCTGATCGCGTCAATCGCCTACCCGACCTACCAGAGATATGTCCAGGATGCACGCCGCGCCGACTGCGCAGGGACGCTGCTGAACGCGGCAGCCGCATTAGAGCGCTTCAAGAACAATCAGGCATCACCGACTTATGCGGGAGCGGTACTGGGTGGCGCAGCGGGTGATGTGTTTCCGAATCAGTGCCCACCCGAAGCAGGCGCGACTCCGTACTACAACATCGCAATTGCCGGGCAGGGCACCTCCAGCTTCACCCTGACCGCAACTCCTGTGAACACGCAAGTCGCTGACGAGTGCGGATCGCTGGTGCTCGATCAACTTGGCCGCAAGACGATTGTCGGCGCTACTGGCGGCAAGACCTGGGATGAATGCTGGCGCTAACCGGCGGACATACTGAGGCCAAGCGAATAGCGTCAATTGGTGCTGCGCAGCTCACGCGGCAGTACAAAGGTAATCGTTTCTTCGCGCCCGCGCTGCTCACCGGCAACGTGGGCGCCACGTTTTTGCAGGTCGGCGATCACGGCCTGCACCAGAAGCTCCGGTGCCGAGGCACCGGCTGTCACACCGATTCGCGCCTCGCTCTGTAACCATGCAGCCTGGATTTGGCTCGCGTCATCGATCAGATACGCGGTAACCCCCTTCTGCTCCGCCAGCTCCCGCAGCCGATTGGAGTTGGAACTGTTCGGCGAACCGACGACCAGGATCAAGTCACACTTCTCCGCCAATTCCTTCACCGCATCCTGACGATTCTGGGTGGCGTAACAGATGTCGTCCTTGCGTGGTCCATGAATAGCAGGGAATCGCGCCCGCAATGCATCGATGATGCGGGTGGTATCATCCACTGACAGCGTTGTCTGACTGACATAGGTCAGGTTATCCGGATCACGCACCCGCAAAGCCGCGACATCGTCCAAATCCTCCACCAGATAAATAGCGCCACCCAGCGTCGTATCGTACTGGCCCATGGTGCCTTCCACTTCGGGATGCCCCTCATGTCCGATCAGCACGCATTCACGCTTCGCCTTGGCGTGGCGCGCCACCTCCATGTGCACCTTGGTCACCAGCGGACAGGTGGCGTCGAACACCTTCAGGCCACGCGCCTTGGCCGCGTCCTCAACTGAACGTGGGACACCGTGCGCACTGAAAATCAATGTAGCGTCGTCAGGCACATCATTCAAATCCTCGATGAATATCGCACCGCGGTTGCGCAGATCGTCCACCACATAGCGATTGTGTACCACTTCATGCCGCACATAGATCGGTGCGCCGAACAGTTCCAGCGCACGCTCTACAATCTCGATGGCGCGATCTACACCGGCACAGAAACCGCGGGGATTGGCGAGCACTACCTGCATGACGTGTTCCGTTGAATAATCAGGATGCGCGATTATAGCGCCAAATGCGCGGCATCTAGGAAGGGTCGGCAGCATCCTTCGCCGCCGCGGGTGGTTCGACGGATATAATTTCCGACTCGAAAATTATGGGCTTTCCCGCCAGGGGATGATTGAAATCGATCTGTACCTGATCTGCTTCCACGGCAATGACGAGGGCGGCGACTTCCTCGTCCTCGGGGCCGCTGAACCCGACCAACGCGCCAGGCGCCAATTTCATCTCAGCTGGAAACTGATCACGCGGCAACCAGCCCACGGCATCGGGATCGCGTTCGCCA
Source organism: Gammaproteobacteria bacterium (assembly GCA_041553175.1). Classification (GTDB taxonomy): domain Bacteria; phylum Pseudomonadota; class Gammaproteobacteria; order Thiohalobacterales; family Thiohalobacteraceae; genus JAHJQQ01. Next base: position 4,296 of record JBFEJM010000096.1, read on the forward strand.
TAGGCCTGATCGGGATGAAGGGTAACGCTTTGTCGCTGCCCCGGGCGCATACCGTATAAAGCCACTTCGAGGCCATGAATCAACGTACCATCCCCGATGGTGATGTCGAGCGGCGTTTCGCCGAAGGTGCTTTCCGCGACAGTACCTTCAGCGAGCTTCAGCGCAAGGTGCAGTTGCACCCGGCTGCCGGGCTGGATTTGTGACGGATGGATCACGCCGTCTTCTCGCCCCGTTGCGGACGCAAACTGATCAGGATAATCAACGCCGCACCGACCATGATCGCCGAATCGGCGATATTGAACGCCGGCCAGTACCAGTCGCGGTAATGCCATTGAATGAAATCGATGACATGGCCATACAGCGCCCGATCGATGATATTGCCGATAGCCCCACCCAGAATCAGACTCAGACCGAGTGCCATGACCCGCTCTGAAGACTGCAGCCGGCGTAGCCAGGCAATAATAATCACCACCGCGACCAAGCCGATGCCGAGAAAGAAGTAGCGCTGCCAGCCGCCGGCCGCGGCCAGAAAGCTGAATGCGGCACCTTTGTTGTAGGCCAGAATCAGATTGAACCAGGAGAAGATGACGATCGGATCACCGGATGCGAGTGCAGTCTCCGCCCACAGCTTGGTAGTCTGATCGAGCGCGACAATCACGATCGTCACCCATAACCAGCGTAATGCCGAACCCGTTATCACCTCAGGCATAACGGCGCTGCTCACCGTCACCTGCGACATTATCCACGCAGCGACCACAGAGTTCTGGATGCTCACTATGACTACCGACATCTTCGCGATGATGCCAGCAGCGTACACACTTGGCATGATCGGACGGTGCCACCACAACCCAGAGCTCATCGCCCGAGGCCAGTTCGACATGCACGCCATTGTCGGGCGGTGAACTGAGCAGATGCACCCGCGCATAAGAGGTGATCAGCGCAAAGCGAAGCTCGTCCTCCAGACGCAGCAGCAGATCGTGAATCTCACGACCGCAATACAGATCCACTTCCGCATCCAGCGACGAACCGATACCACCGGCCACACGCAGGCGTTCCAGTTCCTTGGCCACACATTCGCGCACGGCCATGAGCTGCTTCCAGAAGTCCATACCGTAGCGGGCCGACTCCGGTTCACTCTCCAGGAACATCTCCGGCAGTTCGAACCAGGTTTCCAGAAACACCGATTGTTCGCGTTCACCGGGAATGTGTTTCCAGATCTCGTCGGCGGTAAAGCTCAGAATGGGCGCCAGCCAACGCACCAGCGCCTCGACGATCAGGTACATGGCGGTCTGCGCGGAACGCCTCGCCACACTGTTGGTCTGACAGGTGTACTGACGATCCTTGATGACATCCAGATAGAAACCGCCCATATCCACGGCGCAGAAGTTGTGCACGCGCTGATAGATCAGATGGAATTCGTAGTTGTCGTAGGCGCGCACAACCTCCTGTTGCAGCAGGCGCGCACGCTCCACTGCCCAGCGGTCCAGCATCAGCATCTGTTCCGGTGCCAGCGCGTGTTCCATGGGATCGAAGCCGGCCAGGTTCGCGAGCAGGAAACGCGCCGTGTTACGCAGGCGCCGATAGGCGTCGGCGGTACGCTTGAGAATCTCGTCCGAGACTGTCATCTCGCCGCGGTAATCCGTCGCCGCCACCCACAGACGCAGGATATCCGCGCCCAGACTGTTGACCACTTTCTGCGGTGCGACTACGTTGCCCTTGGACTTGGACATCTTCTGCCCCTTGGCGTCCACGGTGAAGCCGTGCGTCAAACAGCTGCGATATGGCGCCTCGCCGTGCATGGCGACTGACGAAAGCAGCGATGACTGAAACCAGCCACGATGCTGATCGGACCCTTCCAGATAGAGATCGGCCGGACGACCGAGCTGTTTGCGCTGGTCCAGTACGCAATGGTGCGACACGCCGGAATCGAACCAGACATCCAGGGTATCGGTCACTTTGTCATACTGGCCCGCCTCGGCACCCAGCATATCGGCGCTGTCGAGCTCGAACCAGGCATCGATGCCTTTGCGTTCCACCGACAGCGCCACTTCTTCGATCAGACGCGCGCTGTCGGGATGCAGTTTGCCGCTCTGCTTGTGCACGAACAGCGCGATCGGCACACCCCAGGTGCGCTGGCGAGAGATACACCAGTCTGGACGTTTCTCGACCATACCTTCGATACGCGCCTGGCCCCAGCTCGGCAGCCACTGCACCGCCTTGATGGATTTCAGAGCGGCATCGCGCAGTCCGCTGTGATCCATACTGATGAACCACTGCGGCGTGGCACGGAATATGATCGGCGTTTTGTGGCGCCAGCAGTGCGGATAGCTGTGGCGGATCTTCTCCTCATGCACCAGCGCGCCGCGCGTCTTAAGTGTCTCGATGACGTCATCGTTGGCGGAGAACACATGCTTGCCGGCGAAAAGCACGGTGTCGGGAAGGAAGCAGCCGTCGCCGCCGACCGGATTGTCGACTTCGATGCCGTAGCGCTGACCGACCACATAGTCGTCCTGACCGTGACCGGGCGCGGTATGCACGGCGCCGGTACCGGCTTCGGTGGTGACGTGGTCGCCGAGGATGATCGGCACTTCACGCTTATAAAACGGATGCTGGAGTTTTAGACCTTCCAGATCGGCGCCCTTGCAGTTGCCGATAACCTTGTAGGATTCGATGCCATAACGCATCAGCGTGGTCCGATAGAGTGCATCGGCCAGCAGCAGTCGTTCGACGCCATGCGCACTTTCGCACTGCACCACCACATAGTCGAATTCCGGATGCAAGGCCACAGCGCGGTTGGCCGGCAATGTCCAGGGTGTCGTGGTCCAGATAACCGCCGACAGTGGCCCCTTGCCTTCGCCGGCCTGATCGATACTGCAGCGCGACAACAGCGCCTCGTCATCCAGCACCGGGAAACGCACATCGATCGCGGGCGAGGTCTTGTCTTCGTATTCGACCTCTGCCTCGGCCAGCGCCGAGCCGCAGTCGGTACACCAGTGCACCGGCTTGTAACCCTTGGTCAGATGGCCGTTCGCCGCGATCTTACCCAGCGCGCGAATGATGTCGGCCTCGAACTTGAAGTCCATGGTGAGATAGGGATGGTCCCAGTCGCCGGTCACACCTAGACGGATGAAATCCGTTTTCTGCTTGGCCACCTGCGCCGCCGCATAGTCGCGGCAGGCGGTGCGGAACGCGGCATGATCGATCTTGCGGCCGGCCTTGCCGACCTTTTTCTCCACATTCAGTTCGATCGGCAGACCATGACAGTCCCAACCCGGCACATAGGGCGCGTTGAAT
>JBFEJM010000097.1:0-7587 GCA_041553175.1 Gammaproteobacteria bacterium
ACAGACGGTGGCCCTTGTCTGTTCGCTCCGGCCGCAACAGGTTGTAGCGCCGTTCCCAGGCGCGCAGCGTAACCGGATTGACCCCGGTGAGCTCGGCAATGGTCCTTATCGGAAAGCGGCCGGGAAGGATTTCCGCGGGGGCTGCGGTCGAACGTTTTGCTTTTGCCATCGATATCTCGACTGAGTATGGTTGTACACAGATCGTACAATTCTAGTCTAAGAATAGATCTACGTAAACAGGAAGGACCCGGCTGGGTTTATTTGCCCTGCTGGGTTAGATCGGGCGTTACGGACGTCGGTGATTCGGCAGCCGTTGTAACAGGTCGAATGTCGCGGTCGTTGTCGGGATGCCTGGACAGGCGCTGGTGAATCAGATTCAGGACTGAACGAGTTTCAGAGCGGGCGAATCGACAGGTATATAGTCGCTATCGGGGAACAGTTCCGCGATGGGGGTAGGTTTGCCCAAATGATAGCCTTGGGCCCGGTCGATGCCGATTTCGCGCAGTACGCTCATGATGGCCTCGTTCTCGACGAATTCGGCGACGGTACGCATGCCCATCAATGTCGCAACTTCCCGTATCGCCTTGACCATCGCCTGATCGATGCGGTTTTCATGAAGATTCTTCACGAATGCGCCATCGATTTTGAGGAAGTCCACCGGCAGGCTCTTCAAATAACCAAAGGAGCTCATGCCGCTGCCGAAGTCATCCAATGCAAAATGACACCCCAGCTGGCGTATCGCGGTCATGAAGCGCACGGCACGGGTGATATTGTTGATAGCTGCGGTTTCCGTTATCTCGAAACATAGATGTTCCGGATGTACACCGCTGTTCTTTATCTGCCGCACCACGAAATCCAGAAAACTGTCTTCGCTGAGCGATTGCCCGGAAAGATTGATGGAAAGCTCGATGGGGTCGCCGGCGCGCGCCCGGGCCACCGAAAACTCGATGGCATTGCGCACCACCCAGCGATCCAGCGCCGACATCAACTGAAAACGCTCCGCCGCGGGAATGAAAGCCCCCGGCGAGATATAATTTCCTTCCGGATCGCGCATGCGTACAAGAATTTCGTAATGCGGCAGTGCAAGCTTTTCATTGACCGGCGCGATCACTTGTGCAAAGAGTTCCAGCATATTGTCCGCCAGGGCCCGTTGCACTGCGGACACCATGTCCATTTCCTCGCGGCGGCGCAGCAATTCGACGTCATCGGGTCGATAGACATGCACGCGGTTGCGCCCGTCCTCCTTGGCCGCATAACAGGCCATGTCGGCAGCGGCCAGAGCCGCCGCGGCGCTACCGGTGCTCGACGTGAGTTCAGCGATGCCGATGCTGACGCCGATCTGAAAAGACTTGCCCTGCCAGTGAAAACGGAATTCGTTTACGGTTTCCCGCAACGCGTTGGCTACGTCGATCGCACGTTTCAGCGAGCAGTGGACCAGGAGGAGGCCGAACTCGTCGCCACCAAGACGCGCAAGCACATCGGCCTTGCGCAAATGGCTCTGCAGATACGCAGTCAGCTTCTGTAGCAATTGATCCCCGGCGGCATGACCGCAGGTGTCGTTGACAACCTTGAACTGGTCCAGATCAAGGTAGCACAGGGTGTGGTGCTGACTGTCACGGTCGGCTCGTTCGAGGGCGCGCGTGAGTTCGCGATCGAACTCGCGGCGATTGTAAAGACCGGTCAGGGGGTCATGGCTGGCCTGGAAGGTCAACTCGTGTTGCAGATTGCGTGCGACACTGACGTCATGGAACACCATCACAGCGCCACGTAGTGAACCGTCGTTGTCACGAATAGGTGCCGCTGAATCGGCTATGGGAACCATTTGTCCGTTGCTCAGTTTCAGAGCACAGTCAGTATCGAGTTCCACTGTTCGGTTCTCACGCAGGCAGGCGAGGATCGGATGTTCCAGGGATTCACCATCAACCTCTCCGACCAGAGGCATGATATCGGGCAGGAACTGTCCCTGAATCTCGTCCAGCTCCACGTCCAGCAAGCGCAGGGCGACGGGATTCATGTAAACGACGCGGCCGTTATGATTGGTGGTGATCACGCCATCGCCGATGGAATGCAGTGTCACTTCGGCAAGTTCCTTGGCGCGTTGCGCCTCGAACTCCGAATGCCGAACCCGGTTCAGGGCCTCGTTTATAAAACGCCCGAGATAACCGAATTCGTCGTCCCGATCGGTTGCAAAATCCTCATCGACCGCGCCCTTGGATATGGCGCGCGCAGTACTGACCATTCGCGCCATCGGTTGGGTGATGACACGCTCCAACAGCCTCTTCAGGCCAATACCGAATATCAGAAGTAATGTGCCCAGAATGAGCAGGATTCGACTGCGTTCTACATGCAGTGCATTCGCCATATTCGGGAAGCTGACAAGAACTTCGCCGCTATGCTGACCGCTTTCATCGCCATCGATATCCAATAAGCGGGACAATATCTGCGGGTCCGAATCCCAGTGATCTGCGCCCATGCGTACAGGGGCTTCGCCCGCCATGCGGAATTCCAGGCCGATATCCGCATGCCTGTCTAAAACATCTTGGAACAATGTCGATGCCTGAGCAGTGTCGATAGGCTGCTCATGCATGATCTGGTCAATCTGATACGCGATGCTGTCGGCAATCGCAACGCGAGCGTTGCGCATGTCTTCTTCCCGGTGCTGCAGCAGCAGTGTGGCGAATAGCAGCCCGACAATGATCAGCCCCCAGAACACAATCACTGTGATCTTGGTGGAGAGACTGGCCGACTTTGTCTCCGCCTGCATGTCCCGGGTGCGATCCATGGTTAACGCATGCCGACCCAGCGCAAAGCCAGGACCATGGGACAGATGCCGCTCAAGCCCGCGCCGATCAGCGCAAAACCGACCAGCCACGGCATCCACCACAGCAGATCAGGGAAACCGAAGGTCGCCACGACAAGGAATGCCACAACTATCAGGCGCAACGCCCGTTCGGCCTCAAAGGGAATAAGGCATTCATCGCCGGGAGCCTGCGGGGCCTGATCACGGCCGTAACGCAGGCGGGAAATCACAATCGGCACACGCCAGTTCGTCACAGCCTCGAACAGCATGATGCCCATGAGCGCGTAAACCGCATACGGCTGGTTGAGCAACAGCGCGGCCATCAGCCACGCGCCAACTACAAGCCTGAAGTTACGTTCCGTCATACCTTCCTTACTCCCCGAATGGGGCGCCGCGCACCGGCTGCGGCACATTCGCCATTAAAGGTAAACGGCTAAAATCGATTAAACTTTAGTATTCCTTGAATTACAATGAGTTGGAGACTTGAATGGGTGTGGCTGAATGCCATTTTCCGCGCTGGTCGAGCGAGGGCCACGGCGCGCAAAAAAAACCCGCCACTGCATGCGCAATGGCGGGAGTGAGGGGTGACTGAGGCGTCAGCCGCCCAGTTTGACGCCGAGCTTCTCCAGTGTCTGCATTGTCAAGCCGCCACGCGCCAGGCCGTTCTTGCGCTGGTAGCTATCCAACGCGGTCAGGGTGCCCTGACCGATCACGCCATCGATTTCCCCGGGATTGAAACCGGCGGTCTTCAGTGCACGTTGGATCTGAGTGACCAGGGCCTTGGTGGTGTTGGTCTCACACAGCACCGGCTGCCAGGCCTGATAGGCATCACGGACCTTGATGGTCTTGTTGATGGACTCGTATTTGGCCGGAATCTCGACGCGCTTGTCCTGCGCAGGTGCAACCAGCTTGGTGACCTTCACGACTTTGTAGTCAGCGGGAATCTCCACTGTCTTCACGGTCGCCGGCGTCTTGACCACTTGCTTGGTGACGGTCTGGAACTTGGCCGGGACTTCAGTCAGACACAGGCGATTACCGGTGGCCTTGCCGGGGCCGACGGCACCGCTGATATGCCAGCTGATTTTGGCGTCACTGACCTTGATGCGTTTTTCAATGGTCTGAAACTCCGCTTCTGTTTTGGCGCGCTGTTCCTTGGCGGGCGCGGCCAGCTTGTTGACTTTGACCGTGCTGTATTGCGCGGGAATCTCGACCACCTTGGTGGTGGCCGGGGTCTTGAGTACCCGCTTGGTGACGGTCCTGTACTTGGCCGGGACTTCGACCAGGCACATGATCTCGCCGGTGGCATTGTCGATACGTTGATTCGGGCCCTTGCCGACCTTCCAGGTGGTGTAGGCCGGTGATTCGAGAACCTGCTCCTGCACCTCTTCGAACTGCGCCGGTACCTCGACTATCTTGGTGGATGCTTCCTTGATCAATACGCGCTCTTCTTCGAGCTTGAATTCCGGATCATTGATGGCAATGGTCTCGGCGGCTTCCTTGAGCAGTACTTTCTGCGCTTCGGTTTTGAATTCAGCCGGTTTGTAGAACTCGTTGAAGCACTGGCCAGGCTTGGCGTCAGCCGGCACCCCGAGTGCGCCCGCCGCGGCCACCAGGCGCGGATCGGCGATTTTCGCCTTTGCATCAGGTGAGGTGCGCCACACAGTGTGCGCGGGTTCGATCTCGATCTGTTCCTTGACCGTTTCATAGGTTGCCGGAACAGCGACTAATTTACTGGCCGCCTCCTTGACCGCCACACGCATCTCGGTGGTTTCATACTTGGCCGGGATGACTTCGATTTTATTGGCGGCATCTCGAATGACGACATTCTCGGTTTCGGTTTTGTATTCGGCCGGAATCATGACTTTGGCGTAGCATTCACCCGCGCGGGCATTGGCGGGCAGCACGTCGGTCCCATCGGCCGATTCAGCATGCACTGAGCCTATGGCCAGGGCCGAGGCAATAGACATCGTGAGTGACGCGAGCATGCGCACGGCCGTCTTGTTTTGGTCATCCATATTTAATCTCCTCCAGTAGGCTGGCGGTGTTACGCCGCTAAGTTTGTTCGTAAACCGGTGTTCAGGCCGGGAATAGCGCCTCGTTTTCGATTGGGCAGGCGAAGAGTACAAAAATCGGTCAAGGTTGAGTGTTAACAAACGTGAATTATAGATGAAATCGGTGATACTCGGCATGGGTGGCGATAAGCGCTTGAAGTCAGGTGGGTCGCGCTGCCTTCGTGTCTGCTGGGCTCGCCCCAGCCGTAGAATGAAAGGCCCGAGCGCGCAGGAACACTGATCACCAGTAACGATTATCCGCGTCAGCGGGTGCATAACATTGTCCCATCCTACACTACCAAGACTCGATCAGCCGCTTATTTGACATCTTGGAATGGCCGATTGTGGACTTTGCCAACCATGGCGACGTTCCGACGTTGAGAACTGCCTCTGTTTTTTCAATTAGCCCGCTGTTGATCCGCTGACGATGTGGACTGGCACTTTCTTGTAGCGGCGTCCATTGTGGTGGTTGCTGGTTCGAATGGATCGTGTCGAAGAGCGCGATGAGTGGCGGAAAACGTTATTTGGATACGCTGCTATAGATTCGATGAAAACGACGATTACCGAAAATTGAAAATCATGGTGATGTATTGGTGATCTAGACTCGCGTGGTTTTTCTCAACAGATTGAACTATTCTCCGAGGATCCGGAAGGAAGCCGGGAAAGTATTGGTTGGCCCTGTGCAGTATGTTGTTGCCCCGATCCTTGCGTTTCAACCCGGTAAAAAATAATCACAAAAGGCATTGATCTGTTGATTCAGGCAGCCTTTTAAAAAAATGGGGATTCGCAATGCACAGTGCCAGCTTCAGGTTCGCCTGCCTGACCGTTTTTTCTTTACTGCTGTTTTCCGCTCACTCCGGCGCAGTCTATGCTTGTGGCCTGTTTTCCGGCTGCGGCAGCAATCAGTATTGTGACAGTCCACTCGACCCGCTCGGAAACGGCACGTGTCGTACACGCGGCAGCGCGGGCAGCAGCTGCACCGGACTCGGGCAGGGAACCTGCAGTGCCAATCTGGTGTGCGATGTCATCGGCGAATGCCGCCATTCACCATCCCAATCCGGCGAACCCTGTGGCACCGGTGTCAGCTGTGCGTCCGGACTGAGCTGCAGCGCACTGGTCGGAGGGCGTTGCCAGGCGCCGCGTAGCGCGGGGCAGAGTTGTACCGGAATCGGCCAGGGTAACTGTGCGAACAATCTGGTGTGCGATATCAGCGGTGAATGCCGCCATTCGCCACCGCAATCCGGCGAGCCCTGCGGCACCGGTGTCAGCTGCGCGTCCGGGCTGAGCTGCAGCGCACTGGTCGGCGGGCGTTGTCAGGCGCCGCGTAGCGCGGGTCAAAGTTGTATTGGTATCGGTCAGGGCAATTGCGCCTCTGACCTCGTCTGTGACGTGCTTGGCGAATGCCGCCATTCGCCGCCGGAATCCGGTGAACCCTGCGGTACCGGCGTGCCCTGTGCAGCCGGGCTGGGTTGTTCGGCGGATGTCGCCGGGCGCTGCGAAGCACAGGGCGAATCGGGTGATAGCTGTTCGGGTGTCGGCCAGGGCAGTTGCCAGGACGGCCTGGTCTGCGACGCGTTGCGCGAATGTCGTCACCAAACACCGCAATTGGGTGAACGCTGTGGCTCCGGCGTCGGTTGTGTCTCCGGCCTGGTGTGTTCGGATATCGCTGCCGGCCGGTGTCAGCGGCGCAGTGGTTCGACCGAGCCTTGCTGGGGTATAGGTCAGGGTACCTGCCAGGATGGCTTTGTCTGTGATGTTCTGCTTGAGTGCCGCAGACAACCGCCGCAGCGTGGCGAACTGTGTGGCCGTGGTGTGCCCTGCGCGGATGGCCTGGCCTGCAGTGGCGATATTGCCGGTCGCTGCGAGACACCCAGGAAAGTGGGTGAGCGGTGTAGCGGATTCGGTCAGGGCAATTGTGTCGATGGTTCATCCTGTATGTTGTCCCGCGATCCCGATGATGGTGAACTGTTCTTCCAGTGCTATCCCAACGGCGAAAGCGCCATCCCGGAAGAGACCTGCCTGAGTTTTTATTCGCCCGGGCTGCACCGGACCTCACGCACCCTGGGTACGGCACTGACGTTCGGTACTGCTACCGGACTGGGTGCCGGTGTTGCGACCAGCATCGAAATCGGGACGGTGTACGGTCCAGAGGGGCAGTACGGATGTTATGACACTACCTGCGTCGGTGCGCTTACCAATGCCGGTGCCACACCGATCGCGGTGTGCGCCGGTCTGTATAACACCTATGACATCGTCGGCGGTGATTCCGTCGCATCCGTGGAGTCGGTATCGCCAGTGCCAGGCCGGGCGGTGGCCTTTTCCACTGCACAGGTGTTTCCGCAGCTCGGTTCGATCGCGCTGATCGGTACCGCGGACTGTCTGTCGGTTTCGGTTGGCGTGTTGCCGCTCGACGTGGGTGTCTATCAATGCACCACCAACCTGGCAACCTATCAGCAGGATAGCAACAACGATGGGATTATCGATTTCAAGGCAAGCGAACTGCAGCTTGATGTGTCACTGCCGTCGGGCGACACCGATGCGGACGGTATCACTGATGTCATTGAGGTCGGTGGCGATATTGATTACCCACTTGACAGCGATGGCGATGGCATCATCGACGCGCTGGAAGCCGGCAACGCCGCGATCAATGCGGCGATTGCCAACGGGCTGACGCTCATAGCGGGTGGGACGGTCGATATTGCGACTGCGCCGGGCAAGTTGCTGTCAAGGGTGACC
>JBFEJM010000098.1:0-7579 GCA_041553175.1 Gammaproteobacteria bacterium
CGCACCGGTGGCCCTGCGCACCACAGGAACGTTCCTCGTGATGTCGATCCTCTGGTCCCTATGGACCAGTCCCAGTCTCGGCGACTGGTTCGCGCTGCTATCGGTCGACCGACTCGGCGCCCATGACGAGGTTCGACAACCCGGTACGGCGCTGGCGCTCATCGGTCTCGCCGCCGGCGGTGTGCATGCCGTGCTGCTGGAAGCGCGATTCATACGCCTGCACCAGTCCCATCTGGCCGACCGCGGCCGCGGCCTGCAGTTCGTACAGGGCATGCGGGCGCTTCTTCCAGCCCAACCGGCACATGCCCTCGGCCACCGCGCCGGAGGACACCAGCACCAGTTCGTGGCCGGCCTGTTTCAGACCGACCATCTGCTCGACCCAGGCGGCGATGGCAGCGAAATCGAGGCCGCGGCCGTCGTTGGTCAACAGGGCGCTGCCGATCTTGATGACCCAGCGGCGGCTGTGGCCGAGTTTTTCCCGTGTGCTCATAACGCCCTACGTTAATCCATGCCGGGTTCGTCTGTCACCGGGCCGGTGTCCGCCGCGGCTGCGGCCTCAGCCTGGGCCTCGATGTGTTCCATGATGCGATACATCAACGCCTGGGTGCCGTCCGCGCTCAGGGCACTGATGCGGAATACCGGGCCGGTCCAGCCGAGACCCTCGATGACGGACTGACAGCGCGCCTCGCGCTCGTCTTCCGGCAGCTGATCGATTTTGTTCAGTACCAGCCAGCGTTCCTTGCGCGCCAGCTCGGCGCTGTATTTTCCCAGCTCCGCGACGATCTTGCGCGCGTCGTCGACCGGATCGCCGCTGCCGCCATAGGGCGAGACATCGACCAGGTGCAGCAGCAGGCGCGTTCGCGCCAAGTGTTTCAGGAATTGAATGCCCAGGCCGGCGCCCTCGGCCGCGCCCTCGATCAAGCCCGGTATATCGGCCATGACGAAGGCGCGATGGGCAGCGATACGCACCACGCCGAGATTCGGGTAGAGCGTTGTAAAGGGATAATCGGCGACCTTGGGACGGGCGGCGGACACCGTCCGGATCAGAGTGGACTTGCCCGCATTGGGCATACCCAGCAGACCGACGTCGGCGAGCAGTTTGAGTTCCAGGCGCAGTTCGCGCTGGTCGCCCGGCGTGCCCGGCGTCGACTGCCGCGGCGCACGATTGGTGGAACTCTTGAAACGGGTATTGCCGATACCGTGCCAGCCGCCCTGGGCGACCAGCACCTTCTGTCCGGCACTGACCATGTCGGCAATCAGTTCATCCGTATCGGTGTCGTAGATCATGGTGCCGACCGGCACGCGGATAACCAGGTCGTCACCTTTCTTGCCGGTGCAGTCGCTGCCCTTGCCGTTTTCGCCGCGCTGGGCACGGTAATGGCGTTCGTAGCGAAAATCAACCAGCGTATTGATGCTCTCGTCGGCGATCATAAAGACGCTGCCGCCGTCGCCGCCGTCACCACCGTTCGGCCCGCCAAAGGGGATGAACTTCTCGCGCCGAAAGCTCACACAGCCATTGCCGCCGTCGCCGGCAGACACATGGATAGTCGCTTCGTCGATGAATTTCATGGCGGCTTAAAACACCTCTGACGCAGTTGACCTGGCGAACATTGTCCGCAGCATCCTGCAACGGATTCCTTCAACGCAAAGGCGCCGAAACAATTTTTCTACCGTCTCTCGATAAAAAAAGCCCCGTACAGGACGGGGCTTTGCGTTCCTGCCATAAAAGCAGCTGTTTACTCGGCCGCCACCACGTCCACGAACTTGCGGTTCTTCGGGCCGCGGGTCACGAACTGGACCTTGCCGGCTGCCGTCGCGAAGATCGTGTGGTCGCGTCCCAAACCGACATTGTCGCCGGGATGGAAATGGGTACCGCGCTGACGCACGATGATGTTGCCGGCAAGAACCTGCTCACCACCGTAGCGCTTGACGCCAAGTCGCTTTGATTCTGAATCGCGGCCGTTACGGGTACTGCCGCCTGCTTTCTTATGTGCCATTGCTAAACCCTACCTTAGTATCTCGAATGCTCAGGCAGAAACGCCGGTGATCTGCACTTCAGTGAAGTACTGACGGTGACCCTGCTGCTTCATATGATGCTTGCGGCGACGGAACTTCACGATGTGCACCTTCTTGTGACGACCCTGCGCCTTGACCGTGGCGCTGACCTTGCCGCCGGCCACATAGGGCGAACCGATCTTGACCGCGTCGCCATCGGCAACCATCAGGACACGGTCGAATTCAACCGCATCACCCTCGGCCACGTCCAGCTTCTCCACCTTCAAGGTGTCGCCGGGTGCGACCCGATATTGCTTACCGCCGGTGACGATTACAGCATACATCGTAAATTTCTCCGAAAACCTGTCTCGATTGGCCGGGCCCGATCGTATGGAATCGACGCCACAGCACTGAAAGGGCGCCAATTCTATAGCCGGGATAGCCCAAGGTCAAACCTGATTTGCTTGGTCTCCGGCCGGGCCAGAGGTTACACTAGGCGTCCCGTCGCCAGCGTGGCCCGGGACCGCCCGACAGCACCCGGAAACATACGGTCAGGATCAACCCAGCCGATGCGCGAACCACTGCGGAAAGACACCCATTTCATGACCTTGGACCAGGTCCGCGACCTGGCCGCCGAGGATATGCAGGCCGTTAACCGGGTCATCCAGGACCGCCTGCAGTCGGATGTCCTGCTGATCAATCAGATGGGGCTGTACATCGTCAACAGCGGCGGCAAGCGCCTGCGCCCGCTGCTGGTGCTGCTGGCGGCCCATGCCTGCGGGTACAGCGGCCGCAGTCATCTAAACCTTGCCGCGATTGTGGAGTTCATCCACACCGCCACCCTGCTCCACGACGACGTCGTCGATGCCTCGGACCTGCGCCGCGGGCGTGAGACCGCCAACGCCATCTGGGGCAACGAGGCCAGCGTCCTGGTCGGTGACTTCCTGTATTCGCGCGCTTTTGAAATGATGGTCGAAGTCGGCAGCATGCGCGTCATGGAAATCATGGCACAGACCACCAACACCATCGCCGAAGGCGAGGTGATGCAGTTACTGAATTGCCATGACCCGGACACCAGCGAAGCGCGTTACATGGACGTCATCCGCTGCAAGACCGCGAAGCTGTTCGAAGCCGCGGCGCGCGTCGGCGCCGTTCTTGGCGAACAGCCCGAAACCATCGAGCGCGCCATGGCCGCCTACGGCATGCATCTCGGCACCGCCTTTCAACTGATCGACGACGTACTTGATTACAGCGCCGACGCCAGCGAAACCGGTAAGAACATCGGTGACGATCTGGCTGAAGGCAAGCCGACGCTGCCACTTATATATGTGCTGCGTAAGGGCACTCCGGAGCAGGTTGCGGTGGTGCGGAAGGCGATCGAACATGGCGGCCGGGACGACATCGAAGCCGTACAAAAGGCCATTGAATCGGTTGGGGCCATCGCGTACACTGCGCAGTCCGCGCGATCAGCAGCAGATCAGGCAATGCAGGCTTTACAGCCTTTGCCCGCGTCTCCTTACAAAGATGCCCTGTACGCCCTCGCGGAGTTTTCTGTCAGTAGGACTTACTGATTTCGGGGTGTAGCTCAGCCTGGTAGAGCACTGCCTTCGGGAGGCAGGGGTCGAAGGTTCGAATCCTTTCACCCCGACCAAACTCGTAGTACAAGCGGCGGTCCCGAGACGCCGCCCTCCTTCGCCGCAACGACCATTCCACATGCATTCGCACGCGATCGCCTGACGGCATTGCCGTCGTTACCGCAGATCGCAATCCGCCGACGGCGTTCCGTTAAATCAATCGAACTCCGGCGTCGCCTTGATGCGATGAATACTCAGATCCGCACCTTGGAATTCCTCTTCCTGGCTCAGACGCAAGCCGACGGTCGCCTTGAGGATGCCATAGACGATAAAACCACCGATCAGAGCGATGCCGACTCCGAGCCCGGTACCGACCAACTGCGCGCCGATACTCACGCCGCCCAGCCCGCCGAGGGCCTCGGCACCGAAAATACCCGCGGCGATGCCGCCCCAGGCGCCGCATAAACCATGCAACGGCCAGACGCCGAGCACGTCGTCGATCTTCCAGCGATTCTGGGTCGTCGTGAAGGCCCAGACAAACAGACCACCCGCCACCACGCCGGTCGCCAGCGCACCCAATGGATGCATGACATCGGAGCCGGCACAGACCGCCACCAGACCCGCCAGCGGACCGTTGTGCACAAAACCCGGATCGTTCTTGCCGACGAAGAGCGCGGCCAGAATGCCGCCGACCATGGCCATCAATGAATTGACTGCGACCAGACCGCTCACCGCTTCGATGGTCTGCGCCGACATGACGTTGAAGCCGAACCAGCCGACGGTCAGTATCCACGCACCCAGGGCCAGAAAGGGAATATTGGACGGCGGATGGGCGAAGATCTCGCCGTCCTTGCCGTACCGACCATGGCGCGAACCGAGCAGCAGCACGGCCGTCAGCGCCAGCCAGCCGCCCATGGCATGCACCACGACAGAACCGGCGAAGTCATGGAAGCCGACGCCGAACTGGCCTTCGATCCAGCTCTGCACACCGAACTGGCCATTCCAGGTGATCCCTTCAAAAAACGGATAAATCAGCGCGACCAGGATGAAGGTTGCTGCCAGTGGTGGATAAAAGCGCGCGCGCTCGGCGATGCCACCGGAGATGATGGCCGGGATGGCCGCGGCGAAGGTCAACAGAAAGAAGAACTTGACCAGCTCGTAGCCATTCTTTTCGGTCAACGTCTGGGCGTTGTCAAAGAATCCCAGCCCATAGGCCACGCCGTAACCGATGAAGAAATAGCCGATGGTCGACACGGCGAAGTCGCAGATGATTTTGACCAGCGCATTGACCTGATTCTTGTGCCGGACCGTGCCGACCTCCAGGAATGCGAATCCGGCGTGCATGGCAAGCACCATAATCGCACCCAACAGGATGAACAATACATCTGTTCCGGCCTGCAAATTCTCCATGGAGCCCCCTCGTCGCTATGGCTGTTGTTCGAATCTGGCGCAAAATAGCACGAACGTCCGCTCGGATGCACCCCATTGGATTCAGCAGTTTAACGAGTTATGTCCGCGCAGCGCTCGTGAGGCGGGCAGAGTTGAAGGGGTGGATACCGAAGTGTCAATGGGGGCCTGTGGAGAATTTTCATCGAATCGGGACGAAAAAAAACCGGTGAACGGGGGGCGTCCACCGGTTGAAAAAGGGAGTCCAGATTTCGGCACTCCCTGCCGGAGAAAAATGAACAAGCGCGTTTAACTATCCGGATTCCTGCCCCTGAAACTGTGCACCAGCGCACAAAACGGGGGATGTCAGCGCAGGCCTACAATCCTGCCCGCTTGGCGGCGTCCCATAAGCGATCAAGCGCCGGCGCATCGAGGTTTTCCACTGCGAGATCAGCCTTGGATTCGATATAGTCGACACGCCGCTCGAACTTGGCGTTGGCGTCACGCAGCGCGCTTTCCGCATCAATATCCAGGTGGCGCGCGAGGTTCACACAGGTAAACAGCAGGTCCCCGACTTCTGCCCGCAACGCGCCGGCATCATTGCCGGCGCGAGCGGCCTGCAGCTCCGCCAACTCCTCCTGCAACTTGGCCATGACGCCGTCACAGTCCGTCCAATCCAGACCCACCCGGGCCGCACGGCGCTGCAGTTTGATCGCGCGTGTCAAAGCCGGCAATGCGCGCGGCACGCCCGCCAGAATACCGGAGCGGCCACTTTGATGACGTTCCGCCTGTTTGTGCGCCTCCCAGGCCAGCGTCTGCGTCTCGGCATCTGCGATTTCGACATCGCCGAACACATGCGGATGGCGCCGTTCCAGTTTATCGCTGATGGAATTGGCGACATCCACAAACGCAAACAGATCACGCTCTTCCGCCATGCGCGCGTGAAACACAACTTGAAACAGCAGATCGCCCAGCTCATCGCACAAATCATCGTAGTGCTCGCGTTCGATCGCATCGAGCACTTCGTACGCTTCTTCCAGGGTATAGGGCGCGATCGTGCCGAAGTCCTGCGCCCTGTCCCATGGGCAACCGGACTGGGGATCGCGCAGACGGCGCATGATATTCAACAAACGCCGCAATGCCGCGGCGGCATTGTTGTCCTGCAATGGAATGTCTGCCATGCATGGGCTCCGATCAGTTGCCGAAAGACCCAAGTATGACATGGCGCAGACGGATGTGTTTTCTCAGTCCTGCTTGGATTGCGCCAGCGGCAAATCGAAATGGAAGGTCGTCCCTTCACCGGGCCGGGAATGGAAACCTATCTCACCCTGCATTCGGTCAACAATCACTTTGCTGATGCTCAAACCCAATCCGGTCCCGCCGACAGACCGGGTATCGCTTGCATCCGCCTGGGAAAACTTCTCGAAGACATGACTCTGGAAATCCTCCGGGATTCCGCAGCCCTGATCGGCGACTTCCACGCGCACATGCACCCCCACCACACGCGCGGACACGCTGACCTGACCGTTCTCTGCCGAGAACTTCACTGCATTCGAGAGCAGATTGTTCAGCACCTGCATGACGCGCTCGCGATCGGCCAGCATGGCGACATCGGGCAGGTCATCCGCGATGACGAGATGCACGTTCACTCGCTGCGCATAGCCCTGGTTGGCTGAAATCGCGTCTTGCAGCAGGCCGATGAGGGGCACTGAGGTGATCTTGAAGCGCAGACCACCCGACTCGATTTTCTCGATATCCAACAGGTCGTTGATGAGCAGACCGAGCCGTTCGCTGTTACCGTGCGCAATATCGACCAGTTGCTGCGCCTGCTCCGGCAGCACGCCCACCGTACCGCCCTGCAACAAGCCTAACGAACCCTTTATCGATGTGAGCGGCGTGCGCAACTCATGGCTGACAGTCGATATGAACTCATTCTTCAACCGTTCGACCTTTTTGCGCTCGGTGACATCGCGCAACACAGCGATCACCTGATTCTCGGTATTCAATTGCAAATGACTCAGCGACACCTCCAACGGAAAGGTCGTAACCTTGTCACCCCGCAATGCCTCGACTTCAAAGGTCACAACGGACTCTGCGCCGGATACAAACTCGCGTAACAACGCATCCCATCGTGCACGATCGGGACGACTGATAAAGTGTTCCACAGACAGCCCCTTGACCTCGAATGCCGCGGCGCCGAACATCCGCTCCACCGCAGGGTTGGCGGTAACGATCACCCCATTGAGATTCATAGTCACGATTCCGTCTGCAATCTGCGCATGAATCGCGCGCAACTCGGCCGCAGTGCGCTGCAGATCCGCTTCGGCCGCAATACGGCCCGCATTAACGCGCTCACCGTGAATAATACTGGCACAGGTATGCAGAAAAGGGGCGAGCTCTTCGACTACCGCAACGTCATAGCCGCCGGCACGATTGGCTATACCCATCATGCCGACCATCTCGCCACCATGAAAGAACGGCACACCGAGAAACGCATTGAGTGGTGGATGCCCTTCGGGCCGACCGCCCGCACGCGGATCCGCATCCGGATCGTTGCTGATCACAGTGGAACCCGTCGTCATGACAGCGCCGAACAGCGTATCCATATTACGGAACTCGAGGCC
>JBFEJM010000099.1:0-7538 GCA_041553175.1 Gammaproteobacteria bacterium
GGCGGCCGCCGAGAAGACGCTGGGCGACCAGTTCAACCGCGACGGCCACAAGATCGTCGATCACCACACCTACGTGTTCCTCGGCGACGGTTGCATGATGGAAGGTATCTCCCACGAGGCCTGTTCGCTGGCCGGTACGCTTGGCCTGGGCAAGCTGATCGCGTTCTGGGACGACAACGGCATTTCCATCGACGGTCACGTCGAAGGCTGGTTCACCGACGATACCCCGAAGCGTTTCGAAGCCTACGGCTGGCACGTGGTGCGCGATGTCGACGGTCACAATCCCGAGGCCATCAAGAAGGCCATTCAGGAAGCCCGTTCGGTCAACGACAAGCCCAGCATGATCTGCTGCAAGACCGTCATCGGTTACGGCGCGCCGAATCTGTGCGGCAGCCATGACTGCCATGGCGCACCGCTGGGTGACGATGAAATCAAGGCGACCCGCGAAAATCTCGGCTGGACCCACGAACCCTTCGTCATTCCGGACGATATCTACAGCGGTTGGGATGCCAAGACCAAGGGTGCCGAGGCCGAGAAGCATTGGGGCGAAAAGCTGGCTGCGTACAAGGCCGCCCATCCGGATCTCGCCGCCGAGTTCGAACGCCGCATGAACGGTGATCTGCCGGCCAACTGGATGGAGAAGGCCTGGGACTTCATCAAGTCCGTCGACGCCAAGGGCGAGACCATCGCCTCGCGCAAGGCCTCGCAGAACGCACTGAACGGTTACGGTCCGCTGTTGCCCGAATTCCTCGGCGGCTCCGCTGACCTGGCCGGCTCCAACCTGACGCTGTGGAAGGGCTGCACCGGCATCAGCAACACCGTCTCCGACGGCAACTACATCTACTACGGTGTACGTGAGTTCGGCATGTCCGCCATCATGAACGGTATCGCCCTGCATGGCGGGTTCATCCCCTACGGCGCGACCTTCCTGATGTTCTCCGAATATGCGCGTAATGCCCTGCGCATGGCCGCGCTGATGAAGGTGCCGAGCATTTTCGTCTACACCCACGACTCCATCGGTCTGGGCGAAGACGGCCCGACCCATCAGCCGGTCGAGCAGACCGCAACTCTGCGCATGATTCCCAACATGATGGTGTGGCGTCCCTGTGACGCGGTTGAATCGGCCGTGAGCTGGAAGCATGCAATCGAGCACAAGACCGGCCCGAGCTGCCTGATCTTCTCGCGTCAGAATCTGAAGCACATGACGCGCACGCCGGAACAGCTGGAAGATATCTCCCGCGGCGGGTACATCCTGCGCAACTGCGAAGGCACGCCCGAGGCCATCATCATCGCCACCGGTTCCGAAGTGGAACTGGCCATGGCGGCGGCCGAGGAACTGACCGGCAAGGGCCGCAAGATCCGCGTCGTATCCATGCCGTCGACCAATGTGTTCGATGCGCAGGACAAGGCCTATCGCGAATCCGTGCTGCCGCCCGCTGTCACGCGCCGCGTTGCCGTCGAAGCCGGTGTGACCAGTTACTGGGCCAAGTATGTCGGTCTGGTCGGCAAGGTCGTCGGTATCGATCGCTTCGGCGAATCGGCTCCGGCCGGTCAGCTGTTCAATGAATTCGGCTTCACTGTGGAGAACGTCGTCAAGACCGTCGAGTCGGTGCTGTAGGCCGTCACGCGTTCCCGGTTTGGAGTTTCAATTTCACACTTAGAGAAAGACGGAGAGAGATAACATGGCAATTAAAGTCGGTATTAACGGGTTTGGCCGCATCGGCCGCATGGCATTCCGTGCAATCGCGAAGGACTTCCCGGACATCGAAGTGGTCGGCATCAACGACCTGCTCGACCCTGACTACCTGGCCTACATGCTGAAGTACGACTCCGTGCACGGCAACTTCCAGGGTGACATCAAAGTCGACGGCAACAACATGATCGTCAACGGCAAGAAGATCCGTCTGACCGCCGAGCGCGATCCGGCCAACCTGAAGTGGAAGGAAGTCGGCGCCGAACTCGTCATCGAGTGCACCGGTTTCTTCCTGACCAAGGAAACCTGCCAGAAACACATCGATGCCGGCGCCAAGAAAGTCGTCCAGTCCGCACCGTCGAAAGATGACACGCCGATGTTCGTGTACGGCGTGAACCACGACAAGTACAAGGGCGAGAGCATCGTCTCCGCCGCCAGCTGCACCACCAACTGCCTGGCGCCTGTGGCCAAGGTGCTGCATGACAACTGGGGTATCAAGCGCGGTCTGATGACCACGGTGCATGCCGCTACCGCAACGCAGAAGACTGTCGACGGTCCGTCCATGAAAGACTGGCGCGGTGGCCGCGGTATCCTGGAGAACATCATTCCGTCCTCCACCGGTGCCGCCAAAGCGGTCGGTAAAGTGCTGCCGGAACTGAACGGCAAGCTGACCGGCATGGCGTTCCGCGTGCCGACCTCCGACGTGTCCGTGGTCGACCTCACCGTCGAGCTGAACAAAGAGGCCAAGTACGACGACATCTGCAAGGCCATGAAGAAGGCCTCCGAGTCCGGTGATCTGGGCAAGACCCTGAGCTACACCGACGAGAAGGTCGTCTCCACTGACTTCCGTGGTTGCGGCTTCTCCTCGATCTTCGACGCCGAAGCCGGTATCGCCCTGGACGGCACCTTCGTCAAGGTCGTGGCCTGGTACGACAACGAGTACGGCTACACCTGCAACATGCTGCGTTTCGTACAGCACGTCGCGAAGTAAGTCCGATGTAGGGTGGGTTAGCGGCGTAGCCGCGCAACCCACCAGTTGTGCGGTGGGTTACGGCGCTTAAGCGCCTAACCCACCCTACATTAAAACGAGATGCATTCGGCAAGGCCGGCTTTGCCAAATCCATTTCAACTGATCATTCCGGAGTCCATCAATCATGTCCGTCATCAAACTGACCGATCTCGATCTCAAGGGTAAGCGTGTTCTGATCCGTTCCGACCTCAACGTGCCGGTGAAGGACGGAAAGGTAACCTCGGATGCACGCATCAAGGCCAGCATGCCGACCTTTGAACACTGCCTGAAGGCCGGTGCCAAAGTCATGGTGATGTCGCACCTGGGTCGTCCGGAAGAAGGCGTATATGACGAGGCCGCCTCGTTGAAGCCGGTGGCCGAGTACATGTCCGGCCTGATGGGCAAGACCGTGCGCCTGGTCAAGGACTACATGGACAAAGCACCCGAACTGAAAGACGGCGAGCTGGTCGTGCTGGAAAACGTGCGCTTCAACAAGGGCGAGAAAAAGAACGTCGAAGACACCGCCAAGAAATATGCCTCACTGTGCGATGTGTTCGTGATGGATGCCTTTGGTACCGCGCACCGCGCGCAGGCCTCGACCTACGGTGTCGCCCAGTTCGCGCCCAAGGCCGCGGCCGGTCTGCTGCTGACGGAGGAACTGGATGCGTTGACCAAGGCGCTGCTCGATCCGAAACGGCCGATGGTCGCCATCGTCGGCGGCTCCAAGGTTTCCACCAAACTGACCGTGCTCGAAGCCCTGTCCGAGAAGGTCGATCAGCTGGTGGTCGGTGGCGGTATCGCCAACACCTTCCTCAAGGCGACCGGCAAGAATGTCGGCAAGTCGCTGTGCGAAGACGATCTGGTGCCCACCGCCAAGACGCTGATCGAGAAAATGAGCAAGCGCAACGCGAAGATCCCGATCGCCGTCGACGTCGTCTGCGGCAAGAAGTTCGACGCCGCCGAACCGGCCGTGTTGAAAGACGCCGGAGCCGTTGCCGATGACGACATGATTTTCGACATCGGCCCGAAGAGCGCGCAGGAACTGGCGGACATCATCATGAAGGCCGGCACCGTGGTCTGGAACGGCCCGGTCGGTGTGTTCGAGTTCGATCAGTTCGGCGCCGGCACCAAGACCGTTGCCGATGCCATTGCCAAGACCAAGGCCTTCACCCTGGCCGGTGGCGGCGACACCATCGCGGCCATTCAGAAGTACGACATCTTCGATCAGGTGTCCTACATTTCGACGGCCGGTGGTGCGTTCCTGGAATTCCTCGAAGGCAAGAAGCTGCCGGCGGTGGATATCCTGGAGCAGCGCGCGAAGGGCTGAAACGAATAAGCCACGGAAAACACGGACCACACGGACAATGATTTGTCGAAAACAATCGCCCGCGCTTTCTGTGTTCTCCGTGGCTAAGACCCGTAGGGCGCAATAGCGCAGCGTATTGCGCCGGATGGTTTGAGTTAAAACATGCGGCGCATTACGGCCTTCGGCCTAATGCGCCCTACAAGGAATCAAGCACTGGATATTTTGTGTTTTCTTCGCGCGCCTTCGGCGACTTTGCGTTGAAAGCTTTTAGAGCTTTTGGATTTTTACAGGACACCCAGCATCCATGATGCGTAGAACAAAAATTATCGCGACACTCGGCCCGGCGACGGACGACCCCAAAGCACTGGACGAGCTGATCCAGGCCGGGGTCGATGTTGTGCGGCTGAACTTCTCCCACGACAATCACCAGGAACATATCGATCGCGCCGAGACGGTGCGCAATCGCGCGCGTGCACATGGCCGCCAAGTTGGTGTGCTGGTCGATCTGCAGGGGCCGAAGATTCGCATCGACCGCTTCAAGGACGGCAAGGTCGACCTGCAGGAAGGCGCGCGCTTCGTGCTGGATGCGGCGCTGGCAGTCGATGGCGGCACTCATGAACGTGTCGGCATCACCTACAAGCAGTTGCCCGAGGACGTGAACCGCGGCGACACGCTGCTGCTGGATGACGGCCAGGTCGTACTCTGGGTCGAAGACGTCAACGGTCCCGAGATCGAATGCCGCGTGGTCGTCGGTGGTGTGCTGTCCAACAACAAGGGCATCAACCGTCAGGGCGGCGGGCTA
Organism: Gammaproteobacteria bacterium; assembly: GCA_041553175.1. Classification (GTDB taxonomy): domain Bacteria; phylum Pseudomonadota; class Gammaproteobacteria; order Thiohalobacterales; family Thiohalobacteraceae; genus JAHJQQ01. Next base: position 4,811 of record JBFEJM010000099.1, read on the forward strand.
TCGGCCAAGGCGCTCACCGACAAGGACCGGGCCGATATCAAAGTCGCCGCCGAAATGCGTGCCGACTACATCGCCGTGTCCTTCCCGCGCTGTGCCGACGATGTGCGCGAAGCGCGCGATCTGCTGCGCGCCGCCGGCGGTCATGGCGGCGTCGTGGCCAAGATCGAACGGGCCGAGGCCATCACCAATCTCGAAGAGATCATCCAGGCGTCCGATGTCATCATGATCGCGCGTGGCGATCTGGGTGTGGAAATCGGTGACGCCGAACTGCCGGCGGTGCAGAAGCGCATCATTCAGGTCGCGCGCACGATGGATCGCGTGGTGATTACCGCCACTCAGATGATGCAGTCGATGGTGGAGAGCCCGATCCCGACCCGCGCCGAGGTGTTCGACGTCGCCAATGCCGTCATCGACGGCACCGACGCGGTCATGCTGTCGGCCGAAACCGCCGCCGGCAAGTATCCGTCCAAGGCGGTGTCCGCCATGGACCGCGTCTGCAAGGGTGCCGAGCGCCAGCGCAGTGTGCTCGCGTCCGAGCGTCGCCAGCAGATGCGATTCAATCGCGCCGACGAGGCCATTGCCAAGGCCGCGATCTACACCGCCAACAACCTGGGCGTGAAGGCGATCGCGGCACTGACGGAATCCGGCGCCACGCCGCTGTGGATGTCGCGCATCAGTTCGGGCATCCCCATCTATGCCCTGACCCGCCACGTAGAGACGCGCCGCAAGGTTACCCTGTACCGCGGTGTCTACCCGGTCAGCTTCGATGTCACGACCACCGATCATGTCGAGGTCAACAAGGAGGCCGTCGATGAGCTGGTGCGCCGCGGCGCGGTGCGCGACGGTGACCTGGTGATCATCACCAAGGGTGACCTGGCCGGTGTACTGGGCGGTACCAATGCCATGAAAATCATTCGAGTTGGAGAGCATGAAGCAGATGTGATGTAGTTTTTTTGACTGGCCTGTGTAACTGCGGGCCGCAATGTAATGCCTGATTGATAAACCTGAACAGCCTGAGGAGAGAACAATGGCCCTTATATCACTACGCCAGTTGCTGGACCACGCCGCCGAACACGGCTATGGCGTGCCGGCCCACAACGTCAATAACATGGAGCAGATGCACGCCATCATGGAAGCGGCCGACGAAACCGACAGCCCGGTCATCTGCCAGGCATCGGCCGGTGCGCGCTCCTATGCCGGAGCGCCATTCCTGCGCCATCTGATCCAGGCGGCCATCGAGCAGTGGCCGCACATTCCGGTCTGCGTGCACCAGGACCACGGCGCATCGCCGGCCGTCTGCCAGCGTTCCATTCAGCTGGGCTTCAGCTCGGTGATGATGGATGGTTCCCTCGGCGAGGACATGAAGACCCCGATGAGCTACGAATACAACGCCGATGTCACCCGTCGCACGGTTGACATGGCGCATGCCTGCGGCGTTTCCGTCGAGGGCGAGCTGGGTTGTCTCGGTTCCCTGGAGACAGGTATGGCAGGCGAGGAGGACGGTTCCGGCGCCGAGGGCGTGCTGTCGCATGACCAGCTGCTGACCGACCCCGAGGAGGCCGCCAAGTTCGTCGAGGACACCAAGGTCGACGCCCTGGCGATCGCCATCGGCACCAGCCACGGTGCCTACAAGTTCACGCGTCCGCCGACCGGCGACATCCTGGCCATCGAGCGCATCAAGGAAATCCATGCCCGTATCCCGGACACACACCTGGTCATGCACGGTTCATCTTCCGTGCCTCAGGACTGGCTGGCCATCATCAACGAGTACGGCGGTGACATGGGCGAGACCTACGGTGTGCCGGTCGAGGAGATCCAGGAAGGCATCAAGAACGGTGTGCGCAAGGTCAACATCGATACCGATCTGCGCATGGCCTCAACCGGCGCCATTCGCAAGCACCTGCACGACAACCCGTCCAACTTCGATCCCCGCAAGTACCTGAAGGCCGCCACCCAGGGCATGAAGGATATCTGCAAGCAGCGTTACGAGGCATTCGGGACCGCGGGCAATGCTTCGAAGATCAATCCGGTCAACCTGGAAGACATGTTCCAGCGCTATGCCAGCGGCGAGCTTGACCCCCGCGTCAACTGAGCCAGTCTGCGGCATGTGACGGGAAAGGCGGCTCATGCCGCCTTTTCCTTTTGTGACTGCGCACCTGACCCGGGGGGAAGCGGGCATTGAACCCATGGCCGGGGCTAGGTCGGATCAGCCCGGAGGCCGTAATCCGGCGCGGGTGAGACGTGGTTGCTATCCGGAGATAGAAATGGGTGTAGTATCAGGGCTTGTTGTTGCCTTGTCATAACACACGTTCCGCCTGAACATGAAACGCCTCATCCTGCTGCCAGTCACCGCCACCCTGCTCCTCGCTGCAGGCGTGAGCCTGTTGCTGCTTTCCAATCTCTATACATTCCACCGGCTGACCGACGAGTCGCCGATTGCCGAACTGCGGTTTGTCGGCAGCGGTCCCGGTGAATACCAGGCAACGATTGCCTACGGTGATTTCTGCACACCCGAGCGCTATACCCTCCATGGCGACCAGTGGCGGCTCGATGCCATGTTTCTCAAATGGCGTGCCTGGGCAAACCTGCTGGGTATGGATTCCATGTACCGTATCGAACGGCTGGGTGGCCGCTATCGGGAGCTCGGCGAGGAAAATGCCGCCATGCCGCATGCCCATGCCCTGCACGACGAGAGCGTCATCGATCTGGCCGGCATACTGGCCGACTA